>DUNL01000194.1 GCA_012839385.1 Clostridiaceae bacterium | reverse complement strand
TATTTTCGGAGGTGAAGTTAGCAGTGTTAATCGATCAAGATCTTTGTATTCAATGTGAATCCTGTGTTCCCTATTGTCCCGTGGCCGCTATCTATCCCGCCAATGGTACGGTCCAAGTAGACCAAGACCAATGTGTTGAATGTAACGCCTGCGTCCGGGCCAATATTTGTCCGGTGGAGGCTATGATAACTCCCAAACTGACGTGGCCTCGTCTTTTGCGCAACACTTTTTCTGATCCTTACGGAAAACATGGATCTACCCAGCACATGGGACGCGGTACCGAGGAAGTAAAAACCAACGATGTCACTGGGTTAGTCAAACCGGGCGAAGCGGGCTTTGCCGTCGAGGTCGGGCGTCCCGGTATAAGCGGCTCTTTCGCTGATGTTGAAAAAGTCACCATGGCCCTCGCTAAACTAACTTATGTCCAATATGCCAAGAACAGCCCTGTCACATCTCTTATCGATGATCGCAATACAGGACGAATACGAGAAGATATTTTGGGAGAAAGATTCTTATCGGCCATAATTGAATTTATTGTGCCAGAAGATGAGATCCCGGAAGTAATAGACCAACTACAACAGGCTGCAGATCTTATTGACAGCGTATTTACTGTAGCCATATTTACCGACGTAGGAGAAACTAATACTTCTTTTGACGTAAGAACATTGTCTTCGCTGGGCCTAGAGGTTTTACCAAACGGTAAAACAAATCTGGGGCTTGGCAAGCCCCTGGCTAGGAGGTAACAAACCATGACACACACTAACCATCGTTATGGCACTACTGACGACCTTAGCAACGATTATGTAGTCTTAATAATGCCGGCCAAAGGTATCAATAACCAAGATGCCGCTCCTAAACTCAGCGACCTATTCGATGTTCTTATGTCGCATAACCCGGTCAACGCCGGCGGAATCGATATTGGCACCATAATTACACAAACACCGGAAGAAATAAAAGCCCGCATAAGTAACAACACCCCCATGATCCATGCCGTTTACCAAGACATGAACACTGTAGCCAAGGTAGTTGATGATATAAAAACAAAAGACTATGGATTTTCAGTAGTGGTCAGCGGCTTACTTGATGTGGTTGATAAAGTTGAAAAAAGCCATGGTATTGATCGCCATAGCGTAGAGTACTCGTTAGGTATCTGGGGCCGAACAGAATTACTCCCGCCCCCCCATATTCACAAAATCACCAGTATGTGCGGTCACGGTCTAATATCTAGACATCTCGTTGAGCAAACTCTGGAAGACTTGAAATCTAATCGTATTAGTCTGAGCGAAGGAGCCCGGCTATTGGGACGCAATTGCGTGTGTGGGGTTTTTAACTTAGACCGTGCCGAGAAACTCTTACAGCAGGCACTTTTGTTGGACTAAAATAGTTGCGCCTAAGGGGGGGATGTATTCGCTTAATAAAACCTCTGGATAATACACAGAAAAACTCATAGTAAGGAGGAATATTCGTGAACCAACCCACTAAAAAACTCATTGTTTTGCTAGCTACGTGTATTCTGCTAGTTACTGGTTGCACAGGACCTAACGGTCAAGAATCTCAGGGTTCTGACACCCTCGTATACGGCGTTGGAGTTGATGCCAAAACCATGGATCCACAAATGGTAGACAATGTGCCAACTGCAAACGCAGTTATGCACGTTCACGAAACATTGGTTACTTGGGATGAAGATATGAATATGACTGGACAACTGGCCGAAGACTGGGAGGTCTCTGAAGACGGCAAAACATGGACCTTTTTCCTTAGAGAAGGCATCAAGTTCCATGACGGTGCCGACTTTAACGCCGAAGCAGTCGAAAAATCCATTAAGCGGATGCTAGATCCGGAAACCGGTTCACCCCGACGTTCAATGCTAGCTATGATTTCAGATGTTAAGGTTGTAGATCCTTATACAGTTCAACTCATTACAGACGAACCTTTTGGACCTTTCCT
>DUNL01000029.1 GCA_012839385.1 Clostridiaceae bacterium | reverse complement strand
TTAAGATATAAATAAGTAAAAAAAACACACAGGGGGTGTTAATTAAGTGGGAGAAAAACCGATTAAAGGAGAGCAAAAAGCCTTTATGACCGGCAATGAAGCCGTCGCCTGGGCTGCTCTCGCCGCCGGGGCAGAGATCATGTACGGCTATCCCATTACTCCACAGAATGAGATCATGCAGTACTGGACACGGCTGGCCCCGAAGTACGATAAGAAATTTTTACAGACAGAGGACGAGCTTTCAGCCGGATTTACCACAGTGGGGGGTGTACTTGCCGGCAGGAGAGCCTTTACAGCAACAGCAGGGCCGGGGAATGTGTTGATGCAGGAGCCGATGTCCATGGCAGAAGCGATGCGTATCCCTACAGTTGTTGTGGTTCAGCAGCGTGGCGGCCCATCCACAGCCACAGTGATCTATTCCCAGCAGGAGGTAACCCTGACCTGTTTCGGAGGGAATGGAGAGGGTTTAAGAGTGGTGTACTCCACCTCCTCCCACCAGGAACTGTTTGACTACACCATCAAAGCATTCAATACAGCCTGGAAGTACCGCTTTCCGACATTCGTTCTGGCTGACGGCTACCAGGCCAAGATGCGAGAGTCTTTGGTGCTCTATGACCCACAGGAGAAAGGCCAGAAAATGGTTCCTACAGAAGCCTTTGTGGGAAAACCGGGGACACCCGGTGAGGACCGCGCACCGGCTCACCTCCGCAATACCTATAACATCGAAGAAGAGCTGATGGATGTGCTTTCCAAAGACATCAAAGAGTATGAAGAGATGGCACCTGAGATCATCGAGTATGAGGAATTCAACACAGAGGATACAGATCTCCTGGTCATCGCCCACGGAATCGTTTTCCGATCCGCAGCGATGGCAGCCAGAGAACTGGCAGAGGAAGGGTTGAAGGTGGGCTATTTTAGACCCATCACACTGCGTCCCTTCCCCCGGGAAGAACTGCGCAAGGCTGCGGCAAAAGCAAAGCAGCTCCTGGTTGTGGAGTCATCCTACGGCCAGCTGCTTAAAATTGTGAAGGACAACCTCTATGGCATGGATGTGCCTATTAAAACGCACTTGCGCCCTGGTGTGGGCATCACACCGGAAGAGGTTGTTGCAGATGTAAAGACAATACTGGGAGAGGAGGAGTAAAGGGATGGAAGTTCTGCCGAAAATTCCAAAAAGCTGGAATCTGGAGACAAAACCCCATAAGTTCTGTCCCGGCTGCGGGCACGGTCTGATCCTCAAGGCACTGGGTCAAGTGATCGATGAACTGGGGATCCAGGACCGAGTAGTGTTCGGGTGTGACATCGGGTGCTCCCTTCTTTCCTGGGATTTTTTCAATGTGGACTCAGTTCAGACACACCATGGGAGAACAACCCCAGTGATGGTGGGGATCAAAAGAGCGAATCCTGAACTGATCGTTGTGGCCTATATGGGTGATGGAGGGGGATACGCCATCGGCTCCCAGCACCTGGTCAATGCCGCCACCAGAGATGACAAGATCACAGTGCTTTTAGTAAACAACACCAACTACGCCATGACCGGCGGACAGATGGCCCCCACTACCATGCCTGGCCAAAAAACAGAAACCACCCCTTACGGCA
>DUNL01000055.1 GCA_012839385.1 Clostridiaceae bacterium | reverse complement strand
CGACACCGGGCTACCCGCCTGTAACTGTGCCAACAACCCTTTTAATAAAGAAATAACCGTACCGCTTGTCGCTGGGTCACTTACCGCTGCGGCATCAATAGCTCCAACCAGAGCCATCAGGGCTTCCTGTTTAGCTGCTGTTGACTGGCTTGACAGGATGGTTTCAAGCTCTGCTGCCCGGACTGCCAGCTTCCCCTCAACCGTACTGATCGGCTGCCCACTCGGCCCATACAAGACTACCCGGCTTGACCCGTTGTCTCCTCGCGGGGCATCCCAGTCATCTTTTCCCTCATCCCAGTGTAGGGGCACTCCCCTGCCCTGGACCATTGGTGGTACTTTATCTTGCCATGTCATGTTTATCTGCCTCCTTATATTGCTCTAATGGCATCAGCTAATTGCTCAAATGTATCGCTACCGCTTACTTGCTGCCCTCTGTCAGTAATGGCAGCGGCGATTAATGATTTCCCATTACTGACATAAGCAAAAAGCTCTGCCAGTGCCCCCTCGACGTGAGTGCTAGTAAAGTTTTCGTCTGCATCAGCGATACCCACACCCGTAGCCGTCACCGCACCACCGATCTCGCCTAGCACTAGATACGTACCCGCAACCCGCGCCAGCAGCACCCTATCGTTTGCAACCGGGGCATAGCTTACGGTTTTATAGGCCTTTGCGCTTGCGCTTGATTCTCCGTCAAACACAATCCGAGGGTCTCCTCCCGTGTAATCCGGGTCAATTTTTCCTAGCTTAAATCTCGACTTTTCTTTGTTGTCTTTTATGATCTGTATGATCTGTAGGAATTTTTCGGGTGTAATCATATGTTCACCGCCCTCCTAACCTGGTGCGTCATCTCAGCCCCCGCCTCAAGCAGCATCGTCCAGCCTGTCTCGCTGTATTTGCCGGAGATACCCAGGGGGCCGTATTCAAGCTGCAGGACGTCCGAATAGCTGTGAAATGGCATGACCGCAGTCATGAATGTTATGTGCGTATATACCTGCGAGGCCTCAAAAGCAATCCTCTGCACAAATGCGTCCAGTGATGCCTGGTCTGCAGCGTTTTCCATCTCTCGATAGTCAACAATCACCCTGCCGCGGCTCACGGTGCTTGTCTTGCTGTCAGGGTTGTCGTTTGTGTATGAGGCTACCAGCGGCTCCTCTTCAGGGTTGCTTACCACCGCCACCCAGCGGTTCGGGATTGCAAATAGATCCATTTCTTCTTCAGTTCGGGATGTAATGACAGAAAGTGCGTCATCTCGATACGTGTACTCTACCTCGCGGTTCTGTGGGCTGCGGTATGTGGATGCGGTGAAGTAGCCCCACTCATCCACCCACAGTGCTGTATAGTTTATCTCCGTGAGCAGCTTGTTAATTGCTTCTAGCTTTGACGTCCCGGGCTCAAACTCCCTGGCAGTGGCAAGCGTTTTGTCGGTGCCTTGCAGGTTGATTTTTGCTACTCCGGCATCATGTATTATTGTCGTGATTGCAGTTGCATAATTTGTCCCGGCTGGCACAGTGTATCTAGCCTCAAATTTATCATCGACAAGCACCTGCAGGCCATCGTATGCCTCAACGTCTCTGTATACCTGTCGGTTCTCCTCTCTGCGTTTCGGCGTAGAAAGAAGAAATATGCCCAAGCTCCACTCTACCCAACCGCCATCAGGCATCCGGAGCATGCAAAACGGCTGAATTCTGTCGTTCAGCCAGTCGATATCACCGGTGTCCTGGAGCGCGAACCGGGCTGTTCTTTTTATCTGTGCTAGTGCGGCCATACTCACCGTGCCATTCCTGACTGTATCCAGGGTGCCAATCTTTTTTTCATCCCTGCTCAGTAGGTCATATCGAAACCTGACAAGGTTAGTACCGTGCTTAAAATGCAGTTGCTCAATTATCTCCTGCCTGGTGTATTTGCCCTGCCCTATCCTCTGCATCTATACCACCTCATCATAGTCCACCTCGTCGATTGTGAGCAACACATTATACCAGTTGTCATCGATCATATCGTCAGAGGCCATCATAGTTGGAATGGTCCCTATAACTTTTCGGTTTCTGCAGTCCCGATAGAGGACAGCTCCCTTTGCCCTGACAATGTTTTTTAGTATCTGTAAGTCACCCGACCTGTAAAGTGTGCCAGACAGATTTAGCCCAGCATCCTCAAATTCCTCAAACTGCATTACCGGTTTTTCTCTGCCCGCAAAATATAACAACTTTCCGTGCGCATCAAGGGATTGCCCTATTTCAGGGAAAACCTCTAAGTCAATAACCTGCTTAGGGTCGCTCAGCAAGCTTATTTGCGCATATTTTATAGTCGCAACTGCCTGAACAACATCAGATAGCACAGACGTGCCGTTTTCGCCTACTGCACGGACACAATATTCGTATACCTGCCCAGGCTTCACGGTGTAGTCCGTAAAGTCCGGCTCGGTGTAAGCGTAGTATCTTGACAGGTAATAAACACCGGGTATCTGCACGTCGCTGGTCGCAATCCGGATATAGTTGTTTGCATATCGTTCCGAACGAAGAATGTCTACATATGCTACCGCAGGACGGAGGCCCTCCACCACAAAGGCATCAATACCAATGCGATACCCTACCGATGCCGCGTTCTTTTCTCCTGAGCAGACTACCTTGATGGTGTGCACTCCATCTGCTAAGTCGGTTACAGAGAAAATGGTTTGCTGCCAGAGAGCTGCTGTGTCATAACAGTCCACTGATTCAACCTTTGCGCCATCTATATAGATATCTGCTATCCCCCAACCATCCGCTTTAGCGGAAATCAGCGAAACGCCTGTGCCGTGAAAAGTTAAGCTGGCTGATGCTCCAGGCGTTTCGGTTCGGTGGAATGTTTCGCCGCTCACAGGGCCGTGCGCCCTCTGCTCCCAGCTCCCCGTATATTTCACGTACCCACTATTATCCTCAATATTGCCCGCAGGTGCGGGGTGCTCAATAGTAAACACCACTGAACACCTATTATTATCCGGCGTCAATTGCACAGTAGGTTTTGCAGGAGGGGTGTAGCTAACGGTTGTTTTCCTGCTGCCCCAGTCACTCCACAATCCTTCTGCGTTTTTTGTCCGCAGCTTGATTGTGTATGTAGCGCCGTTTAATAAGTCAACCCCGCAGATCACCTGCCGGTTTATGCTTACGATTTCACCGCTGTCCCATGCCAGTTGCTGCACGGCATCATATATCTGCACCTGGAAGCCTATCTGATCTGGCTGCGTCCATTGTATTTGCGGCCTGGCAACTGGTACGGGAGATGTCGGGGCAGTGATTTCCGGAGCATCACTAGGTTCCCCTGCAGTGAAAACTGCCTGCTCTGACCAGGGAGAAACTTCTCCATAGGTGTCGTATGTCCGGACTTTCCAAGTTATCTGCCCTGCCGGAAAAACATTTGCTGATATGTCAACGTATTGGCTGGACGTGTTTCGCGTGATAGCGTTCCAGGTAGCCCCATCGCTTGTCCACTGTAACTCAAATTTACTCTGCGCATCAGTGTCATTGTGTTTCCAGGAGAAACGCTGAACGATGGTTTTGTCTATTGTCAGCGAGGCGGGGCTTAAATCGCTAGGGGCAAGAGGAGCGGTATTATGTTGTGTTGTAAACATGCCCGTTTGTGCGTATACGCCGTAGTTGCGAAACTCTGAATCGTGCGCACGGAAACGAATTAAGCACTGAGTAGATTCCGTTTCATTCGAAAAGTCATATGTATAGCTTGTCACACCGGCATTTACAGTGGACAGCACCTTCCAATTCGCTCCATTATCTACACTGAGGCTTATTTCCGTAGGCAACAGAGAGCTTGACGGCGTAAAGGTAATTTGGTATTCCTCGTTAACCGTTTCCCCTGAAGGAGGGGTGACGGGGGTGACTGTCTCGGCCAAGCCTTGCCTGATATACCAATACCCATCATATTCGCCACCCTCGGGACCAATATAGCGCCAAGGTTTCGCGGTTCTGTCTCCTACAACGGTGTCGATAATTGCGCCGACTTCATACCCTCCGCCTTCACTTGTGTACTCATCTACCTTTGCAGAATAACTAGAATAAGCCGTCACCTTGTCACTTGTACCCGTAAATACTTGTTCTTGCGGGAATTGACCGGCCGTTATTGTTTTTAGCCCCCCACAAAGCGTAAATTTCCCCGTATTGTCGTCAAACTCATACCTGGTATGCCCTGTCATGCTGCCACTCCAGCTGCCTCTTGGTGTTATTACCAGATTGTAACCTTTAGCAACCCTTTCCCGCTTTTCATAAAAATAATTTATAGCCATTAAGTCGCACCTGCCCTTGCCGCCTGGCTCAAACGGTCGAAAAAGTCGGTAACATCTTGCATTTCCTTGATATCTTTTGCTGGTATTGTGACGTAGATGGGGCCGTTGAAGGTTGTGCCGCCTGATGCTATTGCACCCAGACTGTCATAGTCGATGTCGGTATCAGTCACCCGGCAAGATGGTGCTCCCCGATAAAAACTACCCATCGGGATATCCGGCATGGCAAGCGCGCCCGGCATAGCGGCATCAACCATTTTTCGGCTTGCCCGTGCAACTTTGGACACTAGGGAATCAATTCCTACTATGAGCCCCTCATCTATGTTTCTCCCGAATTTCATGAATACCCTGGACGGCGAAGAAATACCCAAAAGGTTTTTGGCTCCCTGGATTGCATCATTGACAACACCCTTGGCCGCGTTAACTAAGTCACCGGCCTTGCTCTTAATGCCACCTATCAGACCCTGGATCATATCCCGGCCGGTACCGCTCAGATCAATACCCCCAAAGAATTCCATCACAGCATCCCACTTATCCCTAATTGCAGTGCCCGTCTCTTCCATTTTGTCGCTGATGTTTTTCTTCATGCCGCCAAACTTTTCTTTAGCATCCCCCTTGAGCCGCTCCCACCCTTTGACTATTTGCTGGCCATGGAACCTGAACTGCTCTTTTGCGTTCTCCATCCCGCCTTTACTTTCTTCTTTAATGGTTTTCATCATCTTAGCCCATGTTTTGTTTGTATTTTCATCCAATTTTTCAACTGTGCCCGTGACCTTCTCTTTCATGATCCGGAACTTACTTTTTACCTCACCTGTCTCCCAATCAACCGCATCATAGTGCTCCTTGGCCTGGTTTTGTGCTTCCGTGACTATCCTTTTGTGCATCTCCTCGGCATCCTTGATCGTTTCCTCCTTTTGCCTCGTTGCCTCCGCAATTATTTTATCCGCCAGGTCTTCGGCCTCTTCCCCGCCTTGAGCGCGCAGTTCAGCTGCTATCCGCAGCCGTTTCTCAAACTCCTCTTCCGCCTCTTTGATTGTTTCCTCTTTCTGTTTTATGGAGTTTTTGACAATATCCGCAGCTTGTCTGGCAGATATTTCCTCGCTCTGCATTCTCAGCCGCTCCATAATGGCCAACTGCTCTTTTTCGGATTCGCTGAATACTTTGATGCCTTCTTCCTTCATCTTTTGCTGGATATCGTTGATTTCTCTTTGCTCCCAGTCATAGATTTTACGTTTTTCCTCTGCTGCTTCATTCAGTATTTCTGCGATCCTTGCATTACCTTCCTCAATAACCCTTTTCTTCTCTTCGTACATCTCGTTCGTCATCCGGATCATTTCGTCTTGCTCTTCATAAGTCAGCATTCGCGTCTGGCTGAGCATGTCCTGTATTGATGCCAATGCCTCTTCTTTTTGCTCATCCAGCTTGTTCACAATGCTATCCTTCATTGCGTCGTATTTACCGATCAAATCAGCAGCCATCTCCTGGGTAACCTCTCCTGCACCCCAAGCTAACTGCTTAAGTGCGTCATCCGCTTCGGACTCAAGCTCCAAAAAGCCACCAACCGCCCTTTTTGTTGCCTTTGAGCACTCATCGCCAAAAACATTCACTGCGGGCACAGCATCCTCAGACAGCTTTTTCGCCAGAAAAATAGCACCTGCCGCAACAGCTGCAACTCCCAGCACTACCGGATTAAGCAACAGCCCTGCCGCAGCCGTGGCGGCACCCATAAGGGAGAAACCACTCCCGGCCGCCGCCGCCGCTGTACCTGCTGCTGCCGTGGCGGCTTTTGCACCTGTGAGGAGTGGGATTATTTTGCCAACAATACCCGCTACCTTTGTCCCAACATTAAAAAGCCCGGAGCCTACCTTGATAACGGGACCTGCAGCTGCAGCTAGGGCAGCCATTTTCAGTATGAGTATTTTTGTTTCCGGGCTTAACTTTGCCAGGGCGTTTATAACTTTTAGCACTACATCGATGATGTCCTCAAGGGCAGGGCCTATGATGTTGGGGGCATCCTTAATTGCTTCAGTTATAGCGTTTACGGCCTCTTTCATCTTCGGCATATGGTTTTTTACAATCTCTTCACCCGCACGAGACCATGCACCGCGCATCTTATCCAGTGCACCCCGCCAGGTGAACTGGATTTTATCCATCATGCCAGTAAACCTGGCTGTATTGCCCGCCATGCCGGATGTACCCTCTTCAATTCCCTTAACCAACAACTTGATTGCTGTATTGGCATCCACGGCACCATCGCTGATTTTCTCCCGCATCTCGTCGCCGGTAATGCCAAACTGGTTGGCCAGGATCTGCAGTGCCGGTATTCCCTGCCGTGACAGACTGTGTATCTCGTTTAGCGAGAGCTTACCCGATGCCTGTATTTTCCCGAAAGCATCAGAAATAGCGTCAAGTTCGGGCTTACCGCCGCCAACACCAGCCACTGCGTCTCCGATAGCGGTCAGCGTCGGAATTACGTCCTCTGCATTCATCCCGAAAGCAATCATGTTTCTTGCAGAAGCCGCCAAATCAGGAAATGCGAAAGGGGTTTTCCGCGCAAATGCAGCCAGATCGTCAATAAAAACCCGTGCCTTTTTTGCATCACCCATCATCGTTTCGAGTGCTACCCGGGTGCTTTCGGTAAATGCGGTCCT
>DUNL01000060.1 GCA_012839385.1 Clostridiaceae bacterium | reverse complement strand
TCGTTCTTAAACCTGCTTCCACATGCCCCAATCGCTTGCCCCTATAGAATGATGCGAGCCCCGCAGCAAATGTTGTTGTTGTATCGCCATGAACCAGGATAATATCTGGATCTTCCTGGATTATAACCTTTTCTATACCTTTTAAGGCTTTTACAGTAATATCTGATAAGGTTTGATTTTCTTTCATTATATTTAAATCGTATTCGGGTTCAATATTAAAAAGGCTCAACACTTGATCTAGCATTTCTCTATGTTGAGCTGTTACTGCTACTTTACATTCTATTTCTTCGCTTTCATTTAATACTTTAATAAGCGGTGCCATTTTAATTGCTTCGGGTCTTGTTCCGAAAACAGCTAATGCCTTTAACTTCATATTTTTAACCACCTTATTATACATCTGATTGTTTTGAGTGTCTTATATTGGTAATACCCCACTGACGCCCTGTTACTATAAGGAGTGTAATTAATGCTATTAAGATAAATCCTGCTTGAAGCAGTCCCATTTCAGCAAGAGCTATAGCACTCATTCCAAAAACAGCACTTATGGAATACATTATAAGCACCGTTTGTTTTTGAGTAAGCCCAATAGCAAGCAGTCTGTGATGGAGATGATCTTTATCAGCCTGCATAATCGGGTAACCGTTAACAAACCTTCTTAAAATAGCAAAAGTTGTATCCATTATGGGAAGCCCTAGTGCAAGAATGGGCACTACAAGTGCTATTACAGTAGCACTTTTTACAGCGCCTACTACAGATATCGCAGCTAGTGTAAATCCTAAAAACATCGCTCCCGTATCTCCCATGAAAATTTTAGCAGGATTAAAATTATACGGAAGAAAACCCAGAGCTCCACCTGCAAGAGCCGCCGTTAGAATTACAACAGAACCCAGTCCTTCGCATAGTGCCATAACCATTAGAGTAAAAGAGGCTATGGACGATATCCCTGCAGCAAGCCCATCCAGACCGTCTATAAAATTTAGAGTATTTGTTATACCTACTACCCAAAATATAGTTATAGGTACACTCAATTTGCCTAAATAAAACATGCCACCAAAAGGGTTAGTTACCCATTCTACTTTTATGCCAAAACAAACTAATATAACTGCAGCAGCAATCTGTCCTATCAACTTTATTTTTGGGGACAAATTATATAAGTCATCAAATATGCCCAAGATTACAATTATAGTGCTGCCAATAAGAATGCCTATAGTATTTCGATTTAAAGGTACTGTTATTAATAAAGTTATTATAAAGGCTACATATATTGCAAGTCCGCCGATCCTGGGTATAGGTTTAGTATGAACCCTTCTCTCATCATTTGGTACATCGACAGCACCTATTTTCCAAGCAATTTTTTTAACTAGAGGCGTCATAATATATGAGATAACAAAAGCAAATATTAAGGCATATATATATGTTTTCATATCTTTTACTACACCTCATTTTTATGTAATCAGTTATAAAGCATTAATTTAAAACTTAAAACTATAGCTAATTTTATAACAAGGTATATAGTTTGTCAATTAGAGCATCTGCTCAAACGATCCAATTTAACGCCGGCTTCCTTCAATAAAGTAAGTGAAAGTTCATCAGGATATTCTCCCTCGTACACAATCCTGCTTACGCCTGCGTTTATTAGCATTTTAGCACACAAACTACAAGGTTGGGTGGTACAGTATAATGTTGCGCCTTTAATGCTTATGCCCATCACTGCAGCTTGAATAATTGCATTCTGTTCGGCATGGGTACCTCTGCATAATTCATGTCTTTCTCCCGAGGGGATATTCCCCTCCCCCCTAATACATCCTACTTCTTCGCAATGCTTCAGTCCTGCCGGTGCCCCATTGTATCCCGTTGTTACAATCCTATTATCTTTAACTAAAACAGCTCCTACTTGTCTCCTTATACATGTTGAACG
>DUNL01000189.1 GCA_012839385.1 Clostridiaceae bacterium | reverse complement strand
TTGTTCTTGTTCTTCCATTTTCGCGAGCAAGCTCTGTACGCCACTTAAAGTGTTGTTCACCGGCACTGACAATAGTCGGGCACAGGCCCAAGCAGATTCATTTTGCTCTTGATAGTCCGCCAAAGCCCGCCCACCGCAGCGAAATGTCACTCGCACCCCACCATGTGCCCGGCCCACTTCACTAATCTTAATAAGCCCGACCTGCCCCGTCGAAGTCACATGAGTACCACCACAGGCACAGGAATCAAAGTCACCGATTTCAATCACCCGAACAATATCTGTTTCCTTGGGAAGCCGGCGTCTTACCATGGGCGGCAAATCGCAGGGCGCATATTCCGCGGCTTTCACCGGTACATTGCCGAAAACCACCTCATTGGCCACCTGTTCCACTTCCTGCACCTGATCTTGATTGATTTCGGCTATGGCTAGATCGATACTGGCATACTCCCGGCTCATATGAAAACCGGTAGTGCTCGCCTCCAACACACGAAGGCAGGCTTGCGATAAAATATGCTGGCCTGTATGTTGCTGCATATGGTCAAACCGGCGCTGCCAATCAATTTTGCCGCAAACTTCATTACCATTCAGGGTCAACAGATTATTAAGTTCAGCAGGCGGGCAACACACGTAATGCGCAATATCGCCATCTTCTTCCATAACCTTAGTTACCGGCAAGGTAGCACCTAATCCATTAGCCTTGAGGAACCCTGCGTCATAAGGCTGCCCTCCGCCCTCAGGGTAAAACAAAGTTTGGTCTAACCAAACCTTAACCAAGGTTTCCCCACTATTACACGTATCCACTTTTTCAACACAAGGACCAGTATGTATCATCCTGGCCGTAAACGTATTCAATTCCGGATGTTTCCAATACAACCTCTCGGCCATAATCTTCCACTTCCTTTTCATTTGTCAAAAACTTTAGCTTAAAGATTTCTCCCGACAGCTAACAATTCCTTCTTAATCATGCACTGGTTCACGATGCCTCATTCCGGTAACTGGCAAAAGACGCAAACCCCACCAAACTGAGCGGTGGGGTTTGTTTTCGGTTTAATTTTATCTGGCTAACCAGCCTCCATCAACATTTAATATGGTTCCATGTAAGTAATCAGACGCTGCAGAAGCCAAGAATACGGCTGTTCCTTGGAGATCTGATGGTACACCCCAACGGCCACAAGATATGCGCTCCAGGATAGAATTGTTTCGAACCGGATCATTCTTGATTGGAGCGGTGTTTGCGGTGTCAATATAACCCGGAGCAATAGCATTAACATTGATACCGTATTTCGCCCACTCATTAGCAAGAGATTTTGTTAGGGATGCAATGCCTCCCTTGCTGGCAGCATAAGCAGGAACAAACATTCCTCCCTGGAACGAAAGCATGGATGCAATGTTTATTATCTTGCCGTACTTATATTCTTTCATTACTTTGGCTGCAGCCTGGCTTAAGAAAAACACTGACTTTAAGTTAAGGTTTATAACATCATCCCAATCTTTCTCGCTAACTTCTATAGCTGGTACTCTTTTTATCATTCCCGCTACGTTAGCCAGAATATCTAGCCGAGCTAGATTCTGCGTAGTCTGTTTCACTACAGTTTCAATTGCATCGGTACTCTTAAGATCAGCAACAATAGGAAGACACTTGCGTTCACGCTCTTTAATCATTTGTTCTGTCTCGTCCAGACTGCGCTTGTGCCCTACAATAGCAACATCTGCCCCTGCCTCTGCAAGAGCCACAGCCATACCTTGCCCGATTCCTGCGGCAGCACCTGTAACCAAAGCTACCTTACCTTCTAAATTGAACTGGTCTAAAATCATAATGTATACGCCTTTCCTTTCTTAACTTTAGGCTTTTGTTTCTTCCTTAGCTGGATTACGCCCATCACCTTCCTATTTAAGACCCTCAGGTGTTAAACAATGTGTCCAGCCATACCCCTTATTCTTCAAAAGCAAGAACAAAGCACAGGACCCCACCGAGGAATCGGTAGGGTACTATACTGCAATTAGCTATAGAACTAATTATACGTCTAACAATTATCATTATCCTTTATATTGCCGGTGGTCAAAAACACCCAATCAAGAAGTTATGTTGTCATCGTTAGCGATAACACGTGCTTGTTGCTCTTTACGAATGGACGTTACAACAGAAATTACTGCTAGGCACAACATTGCTAAGCTAATTGGCCTTGTAAAGAACACTGTCCAATCACCGTGGGTCATGATTAAGGCGCGCCTTAGATTGCTCTCTGTCATTGGACCTAGTATTAGAGCTAATAGAATTGGTGATGTAGGAAACTCGTACTTTGACATGAAATACCCTATAACACCAAAAGCTAAGGCTACCCATATATCAAATATGCTGTTGCGCATGGAAAAAGCACCTACAACCGATAGAAGTAGAATAACCGATAACAAAATTCGTTGGTCGATATTTATGATCCTCGCAACATATTGCGAACCCAGCAGCCCCAGGATTATCATGATAATGTTAGCCACTATCATGGCTGCGAATATGGCATTTACCAAGTCTAAGTGTTCCTTGAAAAGCATAGGGCCAGGCTGTAACCCTTGGATAATCAAAGCACCTAGTAGTACTGCCGTGACTGCATCGCCTGGCACTCCTAAGCTTAGCATTGGAATCATAGCACCGCCAGTACAGGCATTGTTTGCCGCCTCTGCAGCTGCTACTCCTTCTAATAAGCCGGTACCAAATAGTTCCGGATGCTTTGAGCCTCTTTTTGCTTCGCTGTAACCTACAAATGCTGCAATGTCAGCACCTGCACCGGGAATAGCACCGATAAACGTACCTAGAATTGTGGATCTAAAAATTGTCTTTAATGTCCCACGTAGTTCGCTCCAATGGAGTTTCATGTCAGTAACTTTACTCTTGGTTTTTTCTCTTGTCAAAAGATCTTCAACATTAATAAACACCTCGGAAATAGCAAACAACCCTATCAGTGTTGGAATAAATGCTAGGCCGCCGTAAAGTTCCATTGAACCGAATGTAAATCTGGGATAACCGGAAGAAGGGTCAAGGCCAATAGTGGATAGAAGAAGGCCAAAAACTCCTGCGATTAATCCTTTGGTTATTGAGCTCCCAGAGACAGATATAATTATACTTAAACCAAACACTGCTAAAGAAAAGTATTCAGGGGCGCTAAAGGCAAGGGCCGCCCGAGAGATTACAGGTGACAAGAAAGTCATGATTAGTGCCCCGCCAAGTCCCCCTATACCCGAGGCTACTGTAGCCATGCGAATAGCTTTCCCGGCCTTACCTTGCTTTGCTAAAGGATAACCATCTAAAACTGTCGCGGCCCCCGATGGGGTACCTGGTGTCCTAATCAAAATTGCTGATATTGAACCTCCGTACATAGCTCCACAATATATGCCCAGTAACATTGCCATGGATTCGATGATCGGCCTACCAAACGTAAATGGTACTAGTAGTGCAACTGCCATGGTTGCTGTTAGGCCCGGTAGAGCACCTACTAGTATTCCAGATATCACTCCTACAGTGCACCAAGTTAAATTGGCTATACTGCATACTTGTAGAAGACCATGTAGTAAATCACCCATGTGCTCACCCCCAGAGCTTTATAGGCCAATTAGCCCTTCTGGCAAAGCTATGTTTAGCAGGTTATGAAAGGCTAGATAAACAGATACTGCTACTCCTATTGAGCTTAGAATTATAATAGGGAAGTTGCGCAGTCCGAAAAGGACCATCAGAAAAATGAGAAGCATTACCCCTGTCACTATAAAGCCCAGTTTGGGTAAGAGAACAATGCAAATACTAAGGCCGAGAAAGGTAACCAGTAGTCTTTGTACCCCGCCTTTCAGGTTAAAACCAGGGTCTGTGCAATTTGTCTTACCCCTTAATGCTTGAACCAGCAGGACAAGACCGAGAATAGCTAAACACCCGGCCAATAATCTTGGAAAAAAAGCTGGTCCAACGAGCAATACCGGATCTTCAGGAAACTGTGCTGTCTCAACAAATACATATAATGATAAAATCAATACTAAACAACTGACTATAATGTTTGCCTTTTTCATAGAAAGCAAGCACCGCCCTTAATTGAGCGGGGTACCATGCCTAGTACCCCGCCTTTATTGGTTTACGCCTATTTCTTGGTCATTCCCAATGCCTTCATAACATCTTCAACGCCTTTTGACTGCTCATCGAGGAATTCTTTAAACTCGTCTGCAGACATGTAGTTTAAACCTAAACCAGCCTTTTTAGCAAAGCTTTGAAACTCTTGGTCTTCGTAGGCTTCTTTAAACGCATTCATTAAGATTTCTTTTACCTCTTTTGGAGTATCCTTAGGCACAGCCAACCCTCGCCACGTTCCAAAAGAAACATCTATACCTTTCTCTTTAAAGGTAGGTACATCCGGGAACTGATCAATGGAATTATCAGCCATTACTCCGAGTATTTTTAGGTTGCCAGCCTGAACCTGCCCTGCTACTTCAGCCGGACTCACAGTTACAGCGTCTATGTGCCCCCCTACCAATGCCGCCACAGCCGGGGCCGCACCGTCATAAGGAACATGGGTTAGCTTGATGTCTGTCAATTGTTCCAGCATTCCCCCGGCTATATGCCACACTGCTCCAGGACCTGAATTCCCTACTTTTATATCGCCCGGTTTTTCTTTGGCAGCTGCAATAAACTCGTCGACAGATTTCCAGGGAGCATCAGCTCTTACAGTCAAGGCAGATGGATCCATGTTTACCATCATAAGTAAGTCATAATCTTCATACGTAAACGGCACTAGTCCTTGCGGTGGTAAAGAAAGCAATTCAAAGGTAATCATTGTAACGGTGTAACCGTCATTCTTGGCCGCAATGCCTGCGCCATGTCCAACAGCCCCTCCACCACCTGTTTGGTTTACAACTGTAACCGTTTGGCCCAATCTACTTTCTGCCGCCTTAGCAATTGCTCTAGCCACGGCATCTGTTCCACCACCAGCTGCCCAAGGACAAATCAATGTTATAGGTTTCTCAGGGAAATTAACCTTAGGCCCTTCTGCCGGTTTACTTGCACAACCGGTTACAATGAGAATTAATGAAAGGGCTAATACTAGGGTCGTAGCTTTCTTAAACACATCTATACCCCCTCTTAATTAATGAGATATCCTCAACTTCAGTTATTAGAGAACCCCGAATTGGTCATACACGTCTTTCAAAAGCTTCCCTTTTAACAAAGCGTTTTTAGTCGATTGTTCTTTTTCGACCTTGTGAAGGGAACGCTCTATTACTTCATGGCAGATCCTATGTGGAATTGCTATTACTCCATCGTAGTCTCCAAACACAATATCTCCCGGTTCAACAATTACGCCCCCACAATTAATAGGACAATCATAATCTATTACCAATCCTCTACCCTTTGAGTCCACCGGCTTAAAGCCCACCATGAACACAGGAAACTTCATTTCTCTAATTTTTTCAATATCACGTCCCAACCCATCAATAATAGCTCCGCGTGCACCTCTGGCCTTGGCCGCCGTTGATAACAGTTCTCCCCAAATACCATTAGTGAGTGAATTATTGGTACTTACTACAACTACTTCCCCCTCCTTTACGCTATCTAGGGCTTCTATTTCTACCTTGTAGCAGTCTTTTGTAACCTCATATACATCGACTGCTAATATCGTCTTAGCTCTGCCTATAACTTTCACATTATCGTCTAGCGGTCTTATGTTGTGATGCATAGCCTGATTTCGATAACCAAGATCATCCATCACATCACAACAAACCGCAGTGTACAGTCTCTGTTCCATAATCTCAAACATTTCTTTGTCGTCTTGGAATAACTTCATCAAATCACTCCTTAGCTATGTTTTCTAATTGTCGGTTTTGACCTTTTATACTCTTGTGCACACAGATGCCGGGATAGCCACGGCTGCTTCGTATATGATCCCAACATCCACTGAATACGATATAAACTGTATCCCCAATGCTTGATATTTCCGGACTGATTCTATGGAATCCGCAAACGTGCCTACTGCTAACCCTTGCGCCTTCGCTTTATCAGCCACCCGCTCTAGTTCCTCGAACACCCTGGGATGACTCACCTGGCCAAGTAGGCCTAACGATTGGGATAAATCGTATGGGCCAATAAAGATAACGTCTATACCTGGAGTAGCCAAGATTTCATCTATATTTTGGATCCCTTCTGTTCCTTCAATCATAGCTATGACAAGCGTGTTATCGTTTGCCGAGCTAAAGTAATCATTTCGGTCCATAGCCGAATAGCTAGCGGCACGAACAAACCTACATACTCCGCGTTCTCCTAGAGGTGAGAACTTTGCTGCCTTAATGGCCGTATTCGCTTCAGTACTGGTTGTAATATGAGGGATCTGAACTCCTTGGGCACCTATGTCTAAGGCGCGTGAGATTTGAGCCGGATCATTTTCTGATACTCGAATAATAGGTGTTATGTCAGCTATCTCCGCAGCACGGACCATATTCTGTGCTGTTTCTATAGATAGTGGACCGTGTTCTAAATCGATAATCACAAAGTCAAAACCGGCATGGCCAAAAATTTCTACCACAGCTGGATCGGAAAGCTTCATAAAGGGCCCCAGAACCGCCTTGCCTTCTTGTAGTGCTTTCTTAAGCTTGTTTTCTGGTGTCAACTTGCTCCCCTCCTTCTTCCCTT
>DUNL01000285.1 GCA_012839385.1 Clostridiaceae bacterium | reverse complement strand
AGTTCTATTCTCATATCCTTCGTTAGTGTGTCCAGGAATAATGACGTCTGTACGCTGTAATCCTTGCACTGCAAATCGTTTCCTATGTACACAACATCTCTAGTACATTGTCCTTCAAATTCGTGCATACAATCTTTGTTCAAACATTTTATTAGCATTTCCGGCGCCCCCCTATTCTGCTTCGGCTATCTGAGATTATCTCTCCCGAATTTCTTCTGATGCGCTCAGAATTTCAGCCCTAATATGCAATGAAATATGGGACCTACAGTTCTTACACTCGAAATACAGGGCCCGTCCATCAAACCCTAGGTCGTACTTGTTGAAGGGATGGTGTTTTTTCACAGCAATCGTATAGGAGAATGTGTTTGTGAAGCCACATAAGGGGCAAACAAAGTAATGGGTGTTTTGACACTCTCCAAATAATAGTTGTTTTAACTTTTTAATCATCTAGTCCGCCCTCCGTAATCACGGCAAGATATATCGCTCCCGCCGTTGGCCAGAATAGCAAACCGCATACCTTTCTGCCTCAACGGGTTTTATTCTCCCCATCCTTTTTCCCTACGGCCCTCTAACGATACCGGCTATCACCCAAGCGATAAATACGATAAACACACATATGCTGACTTTCGCTCTAGTTCTAGAATACGGCCAGGATAAGCATCTAATCGCCTCCTCGCACCAGCCGCCCAAGAACAGCACTAAGAGTATCCCAGTAAGAGCATGTAGTACTCTCATATCCATCACATCTCCTATTTGGTCATTCCATAGCCTGGGTAAAACCAGCGCCCCTTATAAACATAATCACTGGTTAGACTTCTAGCTATATTTTGAGTCATGCCGCGCACCCATCTTTCATGTCTTTCCTTGCTTCTTTCAAATATTCTTCTCGGATTTTTAGTAATACTTACGCCTAGAACTTCAAACGTTCGGTTGGTAAATTCCAGGTCTTCCATATTTGCCTCTATCAACCCTAGCCCAGGAAATAACTCATCTTTAGGTATAACGCCCTTGGGAGCAAGAACGTAATTCAAATCGCCTGTGATACACAGTCCAGACCTGTAATCATTAAGGGATGCCTTTACCTCTACAACCCTAACTGTATGGTCACGATTGATACCTACGGCATCGGCGATTGTACGAGTTTCTCTAAACATGTCCATATAAGATTTTATCTTAACGGCGTCTTCGCGCAGCAAACGGTCACTCACGTATACCTCTGGTCCAGCAACTATGCATTTGAAACGAGTTCTTAGCAGGGCCACAGCAACTTGCTTAAGCAAAAAGTGCTCCGGGCTTTCATTCTGTGGTGGGTGTATGTTGGTGTTAAGCTTAATGCGCATCGCTGAAAAGGAACTTGTTCGACAAAATGCCCACTATAGCCGCTAGACTCATGCCCACAAAACTTAACGGGCCGATGGTCAGTGTAGCCCCACTGATTCCGAAAACTAGAATCAGGGATACGATAATAAGGTTTCTGCTATCCTTTAGGTCAACCTGATTTTCTACAAGCGTTCTTAACCCTACAGATGCAATCATCCCAAAAAGAACGATACTGATTCCACCCATAACCGGAGTAGGGATGGTCTGAATTAGGGCACCGAACTTACCCACAAACGAAAGTAAAATCGCCATTACCGCCGTGATGCGTAAAATTGCAGGGTCGTACACCTTTGTGAGCGCAAGTACTCCTGTATTCTCCGAGTAGGTTGTGTTCGCTGGGCCTCCTAGAAACCCCGCTACGACAGTAGCCAAACCGTCTCCCAAAAGTGTTCTATCCAGGCCAGGCGACTCAACAAAATCACTGCCAACTACACTTCCGTTTGCCTTGATGTCTCCTATATGCTCAATGATTGTTACAAGAGCTAGTGGGGCTATAATCGCGATGGCTTTCCAGCTAAAAGCAGGTAACATAAATTTAGGCCATGCCAACCAGGGCGCGTCAAGAACAGTAGTGAAATTAACTAGTCCCAGTGGTATTGAAAGTAAATAACCCGCTCCTACACCAACTAAGACGGGTAGTAGCTTAAAAAATCCTTTAGCGCGAGCCATAGTCCATACGGTGACCGCAATAGTGAAGATAGCCACCAACCAATGCTCGGACGCCATGCCGGTGGCTACGGGGACTAATGTAAGTCCAATTACAGCTATCACTGGTCCGGCCACTACCGGGGGAAAGAGCCCGTTAATTTTGTCTATGCCTAGTTTGCGAACCAACCATGCAAATAGCAAGTAAACCAATCCCGCCACAATCATCCCGCCAGTTGCATAAGCCAGCCCATACATTT
>DUNL01000032.1 GCA_012839385.1 Clostridiaceae bacterium | reverse complement strand
GGCTACCACACCCCGGATGATCTCTTTGAGGATGAGTTGGACCGGATCTATTCCCGTGTCGCCTGATGGGCTATTCAACAGTCAATGCTCAACTTGTTATTGCAATTTTCTATATAAAATTAATGTTAATATAATGGCTGTTACCTTTTTCATCATAATTTCGCAAAAACACTACTATTTCAAACCTTTTATTAGAAGTTTAGCGTTTTCTCTATCCCCCTTTCTCTTTGTTCTCACATTAGCATAATATTTTGCAAGGATATTATTAAGTTTTTCATTACTTACAATTCTCTTGCTAAAATCAAACTTACATCTTTATCAGAATAACTTAAAACGATATCGGAGTCCAAAATTCTTATCTTTAAAATAACTTCTACAAATTCCCCGCATCCTTTCGATGGAAGATAGAGTCCATATAATGGTGCAAATTGAAAAAAGTCATTTGGTAAACAAAAATGAAGCATTTTCTCTGATCGTGTACGATAGTGTTGGGCTAGAACATGTGTCGAAACGCAGGAGAAAATAGCTCAACTTAATATTACACCAGACTCAAACCTTTGAAAGGGTTGTATAACAACGGAAGGCAATTGATTACTAGCGTAGAAAAATACTGACCACAATGCTGATCCTGTCAAAGAATAAACGAGCCAAGTCAAGGCAATGGTATCTACGGCATCTCCAAATCTATTGATACAGTTTGCGGTAACCAGTTTCCAGAAATTCCGACCTAGTTTTGTGTGAGTCATATAGCACCTAAACTACAGGTTATAATGATCCTTCATCTCTTCATCACATTGCACTTTCCCGAATACTTTGATGGAACGAAAAACTTTTTTATCATTTCAAGGGTAACGCTTGGCTCGATGACGAGTTTACCTAGGACAACATAATCTTGATACCCTCTATTGAGCAAGTTTTCAGGCTTAATGCGCACAACACTGATATCCATCGATTTTGCTATAAATTCCTTGTTCATCCAGGAATCATGTGAATCGATTGGTTTCATTAGCGAATAAAACGGTGCACAAAGCCGACCATTTACTTGATAATTAACCCGATTTGCAACCTTTCGTTTGTTTAGCTAAACTCTAAAAGCCCTGTAATTACAACGTTTCAGGGCATAAAAAAGCTACGTTGCACTTGTCCGAAAATGAGCCACCTCTTAAAATAAAGAAAACCGCTGAAACTTCCTAGTCTCAACGGTTTTACCTGGTGCCCAGAGTCGGAATCGAACCAACGACACGCGGATTTTCAGTCCACTGCTCTACCGACTGAGCTATCTGGGCAATAAATCGCCGGTCATTTACGACCGGCGATGTGGCGACGCAGATGGGGCTCGAACCCACGACCTCCAGCGTGACAGGCTGGCATTCTAAACCGACTGAACTACTGCGCCATAACACTTGAATACGCTATCGCAAGTGCTTAGCTATAATATCAGAGCTCTTAACCTAAGTCAACTTATTTATACTATAACTTAAGACTTTGTTGTAACTATGATACTTTTGTGAAATTTACACGTACTGTTACTCAGTTTTTATTACGGATCGTATCTAATATTTGCTTTGCAGGAAAAGAACCGAATGGAGTTGCTTTTCTTATAATAACTCTCATCTATATACCTAGATATATGTTAAAAAATTGTTAGAAATATAGGAAGTGAAAACAAAACTATACTACATCCACCTAAACACTTACACAATAGTCAGGCTACTTCGCATAACCCATATCCAGTGCCAGCTGAGCCCTTTCTTTGTTCTTTCCACCCTTGGCCAGTTCTTCCGCTATAAAGTCCGGATTAGAATTGAGAAAATTTGCCATATATTGGTCAGGATCGCGGAGAAATGCTAAGCAAACATCTGCCTGCTCCTGACTAATTAAATTACTCTCTACAGCCCGGGCAAAGAAACAGGCATCTGTAGTACCTAATGTACTAAGCATAATTCCTACTTCCGCTAATCGCTTATCACCACCTTGACCCCGGTCCAGGATGGCGGCCGCGTATTTCAAGTTGGCAGCTGCCGCTTGAACTTGCGGAATCCAGCTACGAAAAAAGCTTGAGGCAACGGTAACAATATCAGCTATATGCAAACCGCTTTGTCCTTCAAGCGGAGACTGCTCTCTGTCTACAATCTCAATCGCTAGGGAGCCCGGCTCGGAATAATAAATACGGCCATCTTTAAAACAGGAAAGATGAGGCTTTTGCATAATATCGGCAAGGAGTAATGAAAAAAAGAAATCTCTTCTCTCACCTCCCGAGATGAAATCAACCTCGGAAGCCAGTTCTGAAAAAGTCTCACATGCCATATCAATTACATCCCGATAAACCTTATCTTGATCATACTGCCTGAGACAAAGTGCTGTAATCTCGGTAGGCATTATTTCCGGTTCTCGAGATAACAGCTCAATTTTTGCCAGCAAAGTGTTGGCTTCAACCGCGCTGCCGAAAAGAAAATGTGTGTTGATAAAAAAAGGACCTAACTTACCCGAAGTGTACCAAAATGGCCTCCTTGGGTCCGCGATTTTTAGCGCGTTCGTTTGAAACAGATATTTAAACAACTTATTATTCATGCAAACTCACCTCGACAACAATATTACAATAAGTCACAAAACAGTTTTGATAATATGAAAATATTACCAAGGCCTCAACTTGCCCGTATAGCGAGCCAAACTATCATGACCGGCAGCTTGAGCGATCTCAGCCATCTCCTCCGGTAGACTGAAAATAAGTTCAGGATTGACCAGGGAAGCCGTTCCGACTTGCACTGCCGAGGCCCCACAGAGCATGAACTCCAGCGCGTCAACCGCGGACGAAATACCACCTAGTCCCACAAGCGGCAGTTTAACAGCGCGATAAACCTCATAGACCATGCGCAGGGCAATCGGTTTAATCGCTGGACCGGACAAGCCGCCGGTATTATTACGCAGTAAGGGACGCTCAGAATTAAGGTCAACCGCTATACCCAATAAAGTGTTGATCAGGACTAGAGCATCGGCTCCGGCCTCTTCCGCGGCTTTCGCGACAGCTGATATAGATGTGACATTAGGTGTTAACTTGACCCATAGCGGCTTGTCCGTCTGCTTACGACAAGCTACTACAACCTCGCGCACTAATTCCGGCTCGGTGCCGATGGACATACCGCCGGCACTAACATTGGGACAGGAGAGATTTAGCTCCAGCGCTGTCACCTCTGTGGCATTGAGGATACGTGTCATTTCAACATAATCGTCAGTACTGTTGCCCGCTACATTAGCGATGATAGCGCAACCGTAGTTTAGCATCTCAGGCAAAATGTCTGTGACGAAGGCGCTAACGCCCGGGTTCTGAAGTCCTACCGAATTCAACATCCCGCCACTAGTTTCGGCAATACGGGGAGGAGGATTGCCCCGACGACTTTCTAAGGTTATTCCGGTAGTACAGATCCCACCCAGAAGTGAAAGATCATAATGAGGCGCAAGTTCAGCTCCAAAGCCAAAGGTACCGGAAGCGGCCAGTATTGGATTTTTCAATCTGACACCGCCGACTTGAACCTCTCGTTTCACAACTTTGTTTTCTTGTGGCTTAGTCTTTTTATTATCCATAAACATCTTCCCTTTATACTGTCTAAACAACCTCAGTGTAATTGACTTCAGCCCCAAACACCGCCCCGAGCCGGCCATACTACTTTGGTAGCGGGAAAAACCGGACCCTCGTAGCAACAGCGCTCATAAGTCGTATCAACTTGATCTTGATCTAGGTAAACCGGAATTGAGCAACCGACACAGACACCTATACCACAGGCCATTCGGGCTTCCAAAGATACCTGACAGTCTATCTTTCGTTCAAGGCATTGTGTGGCCACATTTTCCAACATGGCTAAGGGCCCACAAGCGCAGATCAGAATTTTATCTTTCTCTGCCGGCAGATTACCTATGATTTCAGTTAAAGCGGCGCCGGCATGCCCGACAAAATCTAAACCACCTGTCTCAGAAGCAAAGAATGTTTTATCTGCTATCCGCTTCATTCTGGCCAGCAGTACAGCCTCCCCTTTAGAAGGGAAACCGGCTACAGATGTGGTTTTAATTCCTTGTCTACCTGCTTCCTCCAGCAAATAAATCAAAGGAAACAGACCTGTGCCCCCAGCAACTGTAATCAGATGATCCGGAACTGATTGTTGAGCGCCAGCGACTAAGTCCGGGTTATTCGCCGCTACTGTGAGCTCAAAGCCGTGGCCGAGTGGGCCGACAATATTTAGCGTCGTGCCTGTAGTAAGATCACATAACTCATTGCTACCTGGACCGACGCGGCGGATGCCTAGTTCAATAACTCCCCTTTGCTGATCGGCTGACATAATACCAATGGGACGGCGCAGATATTGAGAGGTCTTAATTTGAACGAATTGTCCCGGCTTAGCGTTTGCCGCCAACTCAGGCGCTTGGACTGTTAAGATATTGATACTCGGAGATAAGATTTCATTGCTTGTCAAACGCGCGTAGTGAACAATACTTGTTTTTCGCTCATACTTCATAAACACTCTCCTACCGACCCAGTGCCGAGCGCAAAGCATCGCGCATAGAAATAGCCTCAAGTCGACAAGCCTCCGCGTAAGCTTCGTGATCTTTACCCTGCTTTTTCCAAGCTAACATCAAAGAGCGGGAAGCATTTACGATAGCGGCACCACCATCGTGATTAAAGCCCGCGATGGCATCACGCGCGCTCGCGCCCTGGGCGCCAAAACCCGGAATCAGAAAAAAATTATGGGGCATACGTTTCCTTAGCGACCGAGCCTGTTGAGGCCAGGTGGCGCCAACTACCGCGCCGACAGAACTTATACCTGTTTCTCCAATCAGATCCTGACCCCATGTGGCAATAAGATCCGCCATAGCTTCATAGACTAAGCGGCCGTCGGCCAATTCTAAATCCTGCAAATCGCCGGCAGAAGGATTAGAAGTACGACAGAGAGCGAAAATACCCTTGCCATTCGCTCTACATTGCTCCAGGAAAGGCTGAATCCCGTCTAAACCAAGATAAGCATTAACCGTCAAGGCATCGGCAGTCAAGAAAGATTCTATCGCGTGGTCATTTAGGACCGTATCTTTGGCGGAGGATTGTTTGGCGCTAATCTCATTAGGTAATCTGACTCCGCTATCAAGCTTTCTTGTAGTTTCGCCCGCGTCATCAGGCCGGTCATCCGCGCTCAAATAGGCTCTGCTATAGGCCGCGGCAGTGCTACCTATATCGTTGCGCTTACCATCCAGAATCACTAACATATTCAAGCTACGCGCTTTGGCTATAATAGCTCGCAAAGCCCTCATTCCTCCCAGGCCATATTGTTCAAAATATGCCATCTGCGGTTTCACTGCCGGAACCAAATCCGCTACGGCGACCAGCAAATCGCAACAAAAATGACTTAAGGCCTGATAGATGCCCTCTTCTTGCGCGCAGTCATATTCTTTAAGCAGGGAGGGCGGAAGATATGACAGCATAGGGTCTAAACCTATACAGGTAGGATTCCCCAGTTGGTCGATGCGTTTCTGTAATTTGTCGGCAAAATTATCCATCGTTTTTGTCTCCATAATTTGGCTTTAAGCTACTTGGAAGGACTTGAAGCCAATTAGTCTTAACTCTGCCATTAAGACGGCTTTTACATTGAGTACATACTGTGCTTTATATCTGTCTAAGGTCGCGTCGCTATGGTCGTAATTGTATTAATCTACAGCCATCATCTTGCTAACTACTTTTTTACTAGCCCAGGTAATATTCCCGGCCATTACTGTAAGCTGCGGAAAGCCCTTGAGCTCAAAACCTTGGAAGGGTGTGTTAATTGACTTCGAAAAAGAAGTTGAGACATCATAGGTAACTTTTTCATCGAGATCTACTAGGGTAAGATCCGCCATCTTGCCGTTATCCAGAGTTGGAATATCCTGCCTTAATAGTTGAGCCGGATTGGTCGTCATCTTTTCGATAGCGGCTTCCAGGCTCAGATGTCCTGGTTCAACTAACTGTGTGTAGACAAGAGGGAAGCAAGTTTCCAAGCCAATCATACCATTGTTGGCCAATGAGAATTCAAGATCCTTTTCATCTTGATGGTGAGGCGCGTGGTCAGTAACAATTAGATCCAAAGTGCCGTCCCGCAATCCCTCTATCACCGCTAGACGGTCAGTTTCGGCGCGTAAGGGCGGGTTGACTTTAGCGTAGGTATTAAAACCTCTCACAGCTTCTTCCGTCAATGTAAAATATTGCGGGCAAGTCTCAGCAGTAACCTTGACACCGCGCGCTTTCGCGGCTCTAACAATATCTACACCGGAAGCTGTACTAACATGAGCAATGTGGACAGGGCAGCCCAAATATTCCGCGATTCTGGTGTCGCGGTCAATCATAATATCTTCAGCGATCGTGGGAATACCTCTTAACCCCAGCTCAGTAGAGACAATGCCCTCATTACAGACGCCGCCTTGGGATAACTCAGGATCCTCACAATGAGAGATAATAACTCTATCAAAGAAAGTAGCATATTCCATCAGTTTTCTCATCATGTCAGCTGAGGCCACAGGAACCCCATCGTCAGAAAAAGCTACCGCCCCGGCTTCACACATTAACCCCATCTCAGCTAATTCTTGTCCTTCCTGTCTTTTGCTGGCCGCGCCAATGGGTAGGACACGACAAAATCCGGCTTTAATCGCTTTGTCTATCATATAACTAATAATGGGGGCCGTGTCAGCAACCGGATTTGTATTGGGCATAGGAGCGATAGCGGTAAAACCACCGTGAGCCGCGGCCATTGTTCCGGTAATAATATCTTCCCGATACTCAAAACCGGGATCTCGTAGATGGACATGCGCGTCAATAAGACCCGGTAGAGCGGTCAATCCCTGCCCGTCTAAGACCATATCCGGTAACTCCGATATCTCCTCAACAAATTTGCCGTCAGAGATAAAAAGATCTACTAGTTCACCGGTCTGCCAATGTCTGACATTCTTTATTTGTATGTTTTTATATTGTGGGTAATTATTCTTCATCAGATACTCCCTTTCCGCGACGCCGCTAGCTCCTCCAGCTTGGCATTGCGTTTGGCATTAAGTAAGAAGAGAACCGCCATCCTCACAGACACCCCGTTAGCGACTTGTTCATGGATTACTGAACGCTCATGCTCATGGATAAAGGTAGGCATTTCAACACCGTGATTGCAAGGTCCCGGGTGCATGATCAGGGCGTCAGGTTTAGCTAAATCCAGACATTCCTTGTCAATGCCAAAGAAATGAGCGTATTCATTGACCGAGGGGAAGAGGGCGCTGAGCTGACGTTCCAGTTGCACGCGCAATCCCATTATGATATCCACTCCCGCGCAGGCCTCTCTTACATCGTGACACACTTGACAGGGCATCTGCTCCAAAAAGCGAGGTATCATCGTAGGAGGCGCCGCTACTCGTACTTCCGCCCCTACTTTAGATAAGCCCCAAACATTAGAGCGCATAACCCTACTGTGCATGGCGTCACCAATAATAGCTACTTTGAGCCCTTTAATCGCCCCTTTGTATTCAATCATTGTCATCATGTCAAGTAGCGCCTGTGTCGGATGCTCATTCATACCGTCACCCGCGTTGATGACCGAGGCGTCTATACGTTCAGCGATATAGTGCGGCGCTCCTGATTGCGAATGCCTGATCACCAGGATATCTGTCGACATCATCTCCAGAGTCTTGACAGTGTCGTAGAGATTCTCACCTTTGCGAATGCTTGAATCGGAGGCTCCGATACTCGCTGTCGTAGCTCCCAGATACTTGCAAGCCATATCAAATGATAGCCGTGTCCTGGTTGAGTTTTCAGCGAAAAAAGTTATGACGGAACGCCCCTGCAGATGCGCTGTCTTTTTGGTTTGTACGGAGAGAATATTTTTCATGACGAAGGCGGTATCCAGGATCAGATTTATCTCGGCAGGGCTAAGTTCTTGCATTCCTAGCAGATGCTGCGATGTCAACTGTGTGACCGCGGCTTCTTCAGTCCTTTTAATTGCCCTTTCTTCAGCAGTTAGTGGTTGAACTCTTGCCATCTTATCCCTCCAAATCTCCCAACTCTACAGCTTCTTTGCCATCAAATTCTCGCACTGAAACTTTAACAAATTCTTTTTTTGAAGTCGGGATATTTTTGCCTACGAAATCCGGTCGCAAAGGTAATTCTCTATGTCCACGATCAACCATCACCGCCAGCTGAATTGAGCTAGCTCTACCCAAGTCAAATAGCGCTTCTATAGCCGCTCTCGCCGTACGGCCGGTAAAAAGGACATCGTCTACGAGAACAATTATTTTACCATTCACATCAAAGGGAAGATTGGTATTGTGGACGACCGGATGCTCCGTCAAAAGCGACAGGTCATCTCTGTAGAAAGTGATATCCAGCACACCTTCCATAGGTCTTTGGCCTTCAATTTTCTCGATCTTGTCAGCTAGAGCCTGAGCTAAAGGGACACCGCGGCGCTGAATGCCGACCAGCACCAGATTTTCTACACCGCGATTTCGTTCTAGGATCTCGTGCGCTATGCGCGTGAGAGCCCTATCCATCGCCTCTTTGTCCATTAGTGTGGATTTAATACGCATTGCTGTCCTCCTTGTGGGCATAAAAAAGCCCGCTGCCTGGATGACAGAAGGTTCTCAAATGTTAGGCATTATCTGGCCGGTGTTCTCACAGCCTGCCATTTCAATTGGTCATCCTTCCAGCCTCACAGGACTGATTAAAGTCTGATTACTGTACTAATCTTAGCCGATATATTTTAACCTTACAAGTACTTTTTTCAATTCTTGATCTGATTGTCCACTCAGCTACCTCCCGCGTTCCTAACTTATGATATAAATATATTTGTGGCTCTAGTCTCAATAATGTTTTTGAGGAGAATAAATGTCAGATACTACAAGGATTTACTTAACAAGACATGGCAAAACCTATTTAAACGCTCGTAAAATAATGCAAGGTCTAATTGATTCCGAACTTTCGGAACAAGGAATGGAGGAAGCGGAGCGACTGGCAGCACAGCTGGCCGATCTGGAACTGGATGCTGTTTATACATCTGATCTCAAGCGGGCGGCAGTAACGGCGGAAATTGTCGCCGCGGGTCAAAAGAATAGAGTTCCGGTCATCAAAGACCTCCGGCTACGTGAGATAAACAGTGGCCAATTTCAGGGACTTTCTTATGAAGAATGCGCTAGATTGGACCCCCTTAACTGGGAGTTGGCTGAGACAAATCCGCTTGAATATCATCCGCCGGGAGGTGAACCGGGGTTATTAATTCAACAAAGAATGCAAAAAGCCTTTGATGAGATAGTAGAGAAATACCCTGGCGGTAAGGTCTTAGTTGTTTCACACGGATTTAGTATCAAGGCCGCTCTCTATCCCTATCGTAGAAATAAGGTCTCTGCTACAGATTGCATAACGCCCCGTCCGCCGGGTCAGGCTTACGCTGTATTGCCGAATGTTGGATTGTTGCTTTTACAACACCATCCTAGTACGGGGTTCTCTCTCATGGGCATGGATAAATAATAGATTAAGTAAGCAAGTTGATAGAATGAAACAAAAGCGGTCTCATTACAATTAATAATATGAATTGACAAGAGGTGACCATTATAATGAGGATAAAAGTCGCTCGCGCTGATAAAGAGAGCGAAAAATATCTTAGACTTGCCAAAACCGGAATAATTCTCTAATATACAAGGCACGGGAGCGTAGCTCAGCAGGGAGAGCACTTGCCTTACAAGCAAGGGGTCGGCGGTTCGATCCCGTCATCCTCCACCATTATGATGCCGGCCTAGCTCAATTGGTAGAGCAACTGACTTGTAATCAGTAGGTTGGGGGTTCAAGTCCTCTGGCCGGCACCATTTAGTTATGGCTATATCTTTTTAGATT
>DUNL01000204.1 GCA_012839385.1 Clostridiaceae bacterium | reverse complement strand
GCGGCTTGGAGAAAGACGCCGTAGCAAGCCGAACTTCCGTATAACGCGCCGCCGCGTACTGCATGTCCCGTGAGTAAACACGCCCAAAATTACCCTTGGAATCAATCCAGCGTGTTTACTCACGGGACATGCAGTACGCGGCGGCGCGTTATACGGAAGTTCGGCTTGATCTCACCGCTAATTTATTGTTTAGCGGCTTGGAGAAAGACGCCGTAGATTTCGTAGACAATTATTCGGGCACGATGAAAGAACCTACTTTGCTCCCGGCGGCTTTGCCGACCATTCTTGTCAACGCTAATCAGGGTATAGCGGTAGGCATGGCCAGCAATATCTGTTCCTTCAATTTGCGAGAGGTATGTCTTACTACGGCGGCCTATATTCACAATCGCCAACATAATCTCTTAGAGACAATGCCGGCTCCGGATTTCTCTACTGCAGGGGAACTCGTATATGTAGATAAACAGATGAAAAAGATCTATGAGACGGGTAGGGGTTCCTTTAAACTGCGCGGTAAATACAGAATCAATAAAAAAGAAAATCTTCTGGAGATCTACGAGATTCCTTATAATACAACTGTGGAAGCGATTATTGACGACATCGCGGCCCAGTCCAAGCGCGGTAAGTTCCGGGAGATCCTTGATGTCAGGGACGAGACCGACTTGAACGGTTTGCGCATTACCATTAATTATAAGAAGAATACCGATGTTAAGATGCTGGTCTTGAAACTATTCGACCTGACTTCTCTGGAAAGCAGTTTTTCCTGCAATTTTAATATTCTTGTTGACGGCAAGCCGAAGACGATGGGTGTCGCGGAGATTCTCGATCATTGGCTTAGATGGCGTCAGGATTGTGTCCGGCGCGAGGCGAATTTTGAGCGTCAGCAGAAAGAAGATAAACTTCATTTGCTCAAGGCCTTGGAGCTTATATTGCTGGATATTGATAAGGCCATCGCTTTGATCCGCCTGACCAAGACGGAAAGTGAAGTCGTGCCCAATCTGATGTCTAGCTTTGGCATTGATCAGGCGCAGGCTGAATATGTCGCTGAGATCAAACTCAGGCATCTCAATCGTGAATACATACTGCGCCGGATTGATGAAATAGCGCTACTGGAGAATGAGATCTATGACCTCAAGAGTCTGGTCGCTAGCACACAAAGGATAAATAGCAAAATCAGCTCGCAGTTAAAAGAGATAGCTAAGTCTTATGGTCGTGAGAGATTGACCAGCCTGATTGAGCCTGAAGAAGTACCGGTCTTGGATGAAGAAGACTTAATTGACGACTATAATATCCGCTTGTATTTGACGGAAGAGGGCTATTTCAAAAAGTTGGCCTTGACCTCTTTGCGTGGTAATTTTGAGCTCAAGCTCAAAGAAGGAGACAGCATAGTCCAGGAGATAGAGACTACCAACAAAGCCGAAATAGTATTTGTTACCGATAAAGCCCAGGTATATAAGATCTACGCTTATGAGATTGAGGATCATAAACCCTCTTTTATCGGCGATTACACGCCTAATTTGTTGGAGCTGGATGACGGTGAGGAAATTGTCTTAATGTATGCCAGTGACGGCAAATTTACCGGAGAGATGCTCTATGTTTTCCAAGATAGGAGGGCGGTACGCGTTGAGGTCAACCATTATGAGACTAAGAACAGACGTAAGAAAATTGTCAGCGCCTATTCCGATCACTCACCGCTGGTCGGAGCTGCCTATATCGCTCCCGGGGTTGATCCCGATTTCGGCGTGATCAACAATCAGGGGAAATTGTTGATTTTTTCCGCCTCCCAGGTTGTCCAAAAGGCCACCAGGACAGCCCAAGGGAAGTTAATTATGTCCGGCAGCAAGCATGACAAGACGATTGAGACTTTTCTGCGCGCGGAGCAACTGGCGAAAATAGAAGATCAGGAATATTATAGAGTGAAGAAGCTACCTGGCGCCGGTCGCTATATCAAGGAGCTTTCCGCCGAAGCCAAACAATTAAGCCTGGAGAACTTGTTATGAGCAAAGAATGGATGCCGCCGGGAGGCCCATTCGCTGGAACTTACAAAAAGGGGCGCGATTGGTTGCGCCCTCTAATTATCGTTGTAATCTTAATCATTGTGGCTGTGGTCTTTCTTGTGCTGCATAACTCTGCCAAGCGACAAAGATCCGGTTATGAGGAAGCTGTCGCTAATAGTGATTTTGATAGTTTGATGGATCATTACTATGCGGCCCGGGAAATCGCCTTCGACAATGCAAAATCTTCTGCCCTGAGGGAACAGAATCTTAGCAGGGTAGAGGAGATTGAAGGGCTTGTCCGCGTGAGAACCCGGACTATTATCGAGAAAATCAAACAAGAGAATACTTTGTCGGCGGAGGATGAGCAATTTCTCTTGACGACGGATGTTATCAGTACGGAGCTGCTGGCCGGTTTCTTGGCAGATCAGAGTATCGCTTATGTTAAAGGCGAGTTGTCTGTCAGTGGTTTTGTGGATCAGCTCAATACTTTACAGCGCTTGGAGAAGCTATGTCCTATTATTAAGCCGATCGCTGATTCTCTGGGCGAGCTCGAGGAGGCTCAGGAGGATGTCGCGGAGGCGGAGAGGGCTGTTGCCGCCGGGAATTGGTCTCTGGCTTTTTCTACCTGGGAACAACTCTTAGAAGGGGAGCCGCTTGTTACTGTGGTCAAATATGTAGAGCGTCGTAGGAAAGAAGTGTCAGCGACCGCGTACGCGGATTATCATGAGAATATTTCCCAATGTGTGAAGTATGGCAGATTCCATACCGCCTATCAATTGCTACAGGAAGCGATGGCCTTGTTCCCCGATGATCAGGATTTTATCGCTTGGTATAACCAATGCAGTGATTACGCCACCATTAAGCTTAAAAGCTGGAATCGCGCGATTGAGCATATCGCGATCAGGCCCCTGATTGTCAATCCCGCTCGCGCCTTTGACGGCGATAAATATGCTAAGCGGGCTGACGCTCTGATGATTACGGCTGATGAATTTCAATCTATTCTGGAACAATTGTTGGCTAACGATTATGTTCTGGTGGCCGGTGACAGTTTTGTAACTGATGAGGGCAAACATCAGGTTATTTCGATTCCGGAAGGTAAAAAGCCGCTGGTCTTGGTGGTGGAGAGTTTTTCGTATTCGCCCTTAAGAGCGGAGAGCGGTACCGCGGAATGTTTAGAGATGTCCGCTTCCGGCGAGGTGGTCGGGGTAGTGTCTGATCCGGAAAGCGGAGAGAGACAGCTACTGGAGTCAGGTTCGGTAGTCGGTATTCTCAATGCTTTTTGTCAAGAGCATCCTGAGTTTTCCTTTGACGGGGCGAAGGCTACTTTGGCTCTGACAGCTAACAGAGGTATATTTGGGCATCCTTATTCCACGGCTTCTTTAGACAACTGGAACGCGGAGAGAAAACTACTGGGACTGGAGCCGCTGCTACTTAGTCAGGATGAACTGGCCGCCAACCAGGTGAAGATAAGAGAGATAGCCGGCAAACTGCGTGATGAAGGCTATACTCTGGCTAGCTATACTTGGGGCGGCATCAATATTCGTACCAACAATGTTGACGCTATCGCTTCTGATCTAAAGTCCTGGCGCGAAGATGTCGAGCCTTTGCTGGGGCCGATCAAGATTTTTCATTATCCTCATGGTGATCATGTCTTCTCAGATCGAACCAGATTGTCTTTGCTGACCGACGCCGGCTTCCGCTTGCTATCCGGTTATGGTGACAAAATATATATGGCCGCGGGTAAAAACCATCTTCATACGGATAAGGTATATGTTGGAGGCGATGAATTGAGAAGACCCCGGAGACAAAAACTCAACCGTTTCTTCGCTGCCGACCGGGTCTTGAGCGACCTGCGTCCCTGAGCGGGAACGAGCTATCTTCCTGGTATTCTTAGGTGGTTTTGTTAGAGTTTACGGGTACTTGCCCTGTTAAATTAACTCCCGGCATGCTAAAATATTAAACTATGCTGATTAAGAAAATAAATGATTATTTATTACCGGATTGGCAGATATCCGACTTGCGTCAAACGAACTGGCCAAAGCTTTACCAACGGGGCATCAAAGTTGCCCTCCTCGATCTGGACAATACATTGGCTCCGCACGGCTCCAATAGCGGCGATGATTATTCTCGCGCCGTGATAGAAGCTGTTAAGCAGGCCGGAATAGTGCCTGTCTTACTTACAAACGCCAAGGACGATAGGGGCCAACAATTCGCGCGGTCGAGTGGGATGGCTTTTGAGGGCAGTGCCGGTAAGCCCGGTACCAAGGGGATCGAAAGGATCAAGCAAAGATACGATGTCACGTCACGGGAGATAGTCCTGGTTGGCGATCAGATTTTTACCGATGTTTGGGCCGGCAAGAGAGCAGGTGTCTACGTGCTTAAAGTAGAACAGTTGTCTCGTAGCGAGATTATTACCGTCAAACTCAAGCGTATTTTAGAGAGACTCTTGATCAGAAAATCACTATATAACAATCTGGAAGATATTTCCTTGACGAAAGACAGTATTTGAATTGTAGTCGAAATCTTGAAGTTGTGGTTGTTCGCGATCGGGTATATTTTTATACTTTAAATCGTTCCTCTATATAGGCAAGTAAATGTTACCGGCTTTAACAAATTATGATATCTGTGAGGCCTGATAGGCGTGAAAGTCAAGTGCTGTTGCGAGGCTGCGACTCGGGCTGTAGTTATAGTTTGCGAGATGAATAAATATAGCATAGAATATACGAAATAGATGAATATATACGCTTTAAAGGCGTATCCGGAGGTAGTTATGATAAGTGCGGGCGATTTTCGCAATGGTGTGATTTTCGTTATGGATGATCAGATTTATCAAGTAGTGGACTTTCAGCATGTCAAGCCGGGGAAAGGTTCGGCCTTTGTGCGCACAACGTACAAAAACCTTAAGACCGGGAGCGTCGTGCAAAAAAGCTTTAACCCCTCTGAGAAGTTTGAGCAGGTCCAACTCTCACGTCGTGATATGTCTTATCTTTATTCTGATGGCAATATCTATTATTTCATGGATACTGAATCTTATGATCAGATACCTATTGCCCGAGAGACATTGGGTGACGGGCTGACTTTCCTCAAAGAAGGTATGGTCTGCAGGGTGGTTTCCTGGGGTAATGAAATACTTGCAGTTGAGCCGCCTACCTTTGTTGAACTTGAGGTTACTGAATGTGAGCCCGCGGTGCGTGGTGACACCGCGACTACAGCTACTAAGAATGCCACCGTTGAGACAGGAGCGACTATTAAAGTTCCTCTCTTTGTTAATCGTGGTGACGTCATTCGTATCGATACCAGAAGCGGCGAGTACATGGAGCGTGCCTAGATATGGCGGAGGAGTCGAGTCGATACTCAATCAAGGGAGAGCGTACCATGTCCCAAGGTTTTGTGGCGCAATATGCTGCCGAAGCGTCATTGGCCACTGAAGGAGTGGAGAGACTTGACCATGGTTTAGTAGTGTCATTGAAGGACGCGATCGGGGTAGGGCATGAAGGTAGAGGGGTCAGAGTATCTTTTCGCAGAGATCGCCCTGACGCCGTCGCGATAACGGTCTATCCTATCGTTAAATTTGGCTATGTCATGCCGGATGTCGCCTGGTCGATTCAGGAGCATGTCAAGGAAGAAGTCGAGCTTTATACAGGTCTTAATGTTGAGGCGGTTAACGTACATGTGATGGGTGTTTCAGACATAGTGCCTGATGTAGGCGCGTTAGAGGAATGAATGGACAATGAATAAAATAAACAGATTTATTATCATAGCTTTCTCCTTTGTTCTGGCGGTTTTCTTTTTGGTTATTCTCCTGATGATAGCCAATGAGTTTATCCTCAAAGGTATGATTGAAACAGTGATTGATGTCGCGCAAAAGCAACCCTATAAAACCATAGCTATGATAGTATGCCTGATCATGATTCTGGTGTCGGTAGCGATCATGGTGGTTACTATTCTGACCAGTAGAATGAGAAGGCAGAGAGTACGTTCCAATGAGATCGGGTTTATCGATATAGGAGTGGACGCTATCGAGAGTATCGCCTTAAACGCCGCTAAAGCCTCGCAGTCAGGAGTCAAGTCCGCCAAGGCTTGGGTATCTCCTTATAAGGGAGATAAGATCACTGTCACTATGAATGTTATGGCTTATTCTGATGTAGAATTGCCTCTAATGATGTCCCGTTTGCAAGAAAGAGTCAAAAAAGATATTGAGAAATATACCGGCATAGAGGTCTCTTTAGTGCAAGTCAAGGTTAATCGTGTTGAGGCGATAGCCGCCAGAGTTGAGCGCTGAGGAAGATATTATGGCTCCCAGGCATCTGTTGCAAATTTTACGTGACGGTTTGTCAAAACGTGGGGCCGGTTTTACCGGCGCGGCCATTGGTATCGCCATTGGATTATTGTGGCTGATCTTCGGTTTTTTTCGTATGCTTTTTGTCCTGATTCTGGGAGCTATAGGTTATTATATCGGAGCTAAATACTTTAGTCAGCCGGACGCGATCAGATCATTGCTGGATAGATTGTTTCCTCCCGGCAGATTTCGTTAGAGTCCATGAAGGAGTGAGCCGTTTTGAGTCGTAAATTGGCGCGCGAACGTGCTTTTATGTTTTTATACAGTCTGGAAATCCAAGCAGAGGATTACGCTCTGCAAAGACGATTATTTCTGGATGAATGGCAACTTTCTAAAATGGATACGGATTTTTTTGACCTGATTGTTACCGGGGTTCTGAGGCATAAGGATGAGCTGGACCTTGATATAGAGCCCCGTTTAGTAGGTTGGGTTATCTCCAGGTTGCCCAGAATTGATTTAACTATTTTACGCCTGGCTTTATTTGAAATGAAGTATATGCCGGATATACCCGTTTCTGTTTCTATCTCGGAGGCTGTCATTCTGGCCAGGAAATATAGTGATGAGAAATCCCGATCGTATATTAACGCTGTTCTAGGCGGTTTGGAGAAAGAAGGGGCTTTTTCCGACTTGAAGATAAACCTGACTGCGACAGAGGAAAAGGATACAGATGGCGATTCTTAGTGTTAGCGAGGTAAATAAATACGCTGCCAGGCTATTGACACGGGACGCGTTGTTAAGCTCTCTCCAAGTAGAAGGGGAAATCAGTGGGGGCAAGATTTATTCCTCCGGTCATTATTATTTCACTCTTAAAGATAGTAAAGCCCAGATTAGTTGTGTTTGTTTCAGATCAGCTATGAGTAGCCTCAAATTCCGTCCTGAAGACGGTCAACATGTCATTGTCTTGGGTTACGCGACCATTTACGAACAGGGTGGACGTTACCAGATTGTTGTCAGAACGATGCAGCAGGCCGGTGAAGGTTTACTATACGCTAAATTTGTTGAGCTTAGAGACCGTTTAGCCGCGAGCGGACTCTTCGCTGAAGAGCGAAAGAAGCCGCTCCCCTATCTTCCTAATATTATTGGCATTATTACATCACCTGAAGGCGCGGTTATTAGAGATATAATTCATATTCTGAGGAGAAGATTTCCCGGTTTCAAAATTAAAATTTTCCCGGTTTCCGTTCAGGGTCCCTCTTCAGCCGCGGAGATTGTATCCGCCTTGTCAATCGCTAATCGCTATCGCGCGTGCGATGTTTTGATTGTTTGCCGTGGAGGTGGATCGTTGGAGGATTTGATGTCCTTTAACAGTGAGGAAGTGGCTCTGGCGGTAGCGGCCTCAGCTATACCTGTAATCTCCGCGGTGGGTCACGAAACGGATTACACAATTTGTGATTTTGTAGCCGATCTGAGAGCACCTACGCCCTCAGCGGCCGCGGAGTTGGTATTGCCGCTCAAGTCGGACTTGTATAATGCCTTAGAGAAATATCGAGTGGATATGCGGACTTCGCTTCAACATAGATTGGCCTTAGCGCGTAACAAGATGAGAAATCTTATCGACCGTCCGGTTCTGAAACAACCGGCATTTCTGGTCAGTAATAGAGCGCAAAGATTAGACCTGCTTGTCTGGCGTTTGAAGAATCAGCTGCGTTTATCGGCGCTGGCACAACCGGTACGGTTTAATAAACTTAAAGAGCGACTGCTTGCGTCGACGCGTGACATTTTGCTCAAAAATGCTAAGCTAAGTAGCGGCATTCTGGACAAGCTGGACGCTCTACTGGTTAACAAGCTTGAGACGGAACAAAAAAGACTGATAATCCTGAACAGTAAATTGCGCGCGCTTGATCCCAACGCGGTGGTAAGAAGAGGCTATGCCAGAATTAACAGTTCGAGTACCGGCCAGATCATAAGCTCAGTAAAGCAATTGGCGGTAGGTCTTGATATTAGTATTCATCTGGCTGACGGTGTTGCCGCTGCCAAGATAGAAGATCTGAAGCATGAGGAGATGCTTGATTAGTGTTATACCGCGACGCTGTGGCATAAGTGTCAGCGATAATGAGCTATCTGATTAATTGGAGCAACTATTTAGGCGATTAAGCGCCTCTAAGTTAATTGATAAAAGAGGATAAAAATATGAATGATGAAAAAACAAAACAGGATCTCAGCTATGAGTCCGCGGTGGAGAGACTGGAGGAGATTGTTAAACTGCTGGAACAGGGAAAGGCTCCCCTAGAGGAATCTCTTGATCTATTCCGGGAAGGTATGACCCTGGCTAAGATCTGTGAGGAAAAACTGTCCGCTATGGAAGAGGAGATTAGCAAATTTCAGCTGGACGCCACGGATGAACCTGTAGAAACAGAGGTTGAATTACCTGATGTCTGATTTAAATTTTGAGGACCTTCTGACCCAACGACGGCAGGTTGTTGAGAGTTGGCTGGAAAATTCTCTGCCGGACTTGCCTCTATCTGAAGGAGGTGCCGCTGTTAGGGCCGCGAGATATAGTTTACTGGGTGGCGGTAAACGTATCCGACCTGTCATGCTGGCGGAAACCGCTGTTTTATATGGTGTGGAGGAAGCCGTATTCCGACCGTACGCTGTGGCGATTGAAATGATTCATACTTATTCTTTAATCCATGACGATTTGCCCGCTATGGACAATGACGATCTACGACGCGGTCAGCCTTCCTGTCACAAGAAATACGATGAGGCCACGGCTATTTTAGCCGGTGACCTGTTGCTTAACGCGGCTTTTGAGACAATGTTGCGGGCCTTATCCAAGTCGCCTTCGACAAATCTTAATTCTCAAATTAGGGCCGCTCTGAGTCTTGCCGAGGCAGCTGGCTGTACCGGAATGATAGCCGGACAATGCCTGGATTTATTTTTTGAACAGAAGGTGGCTACTAAAGCTCAGTTGACCGGGCTACAGGAGAAGAAGACAGGCGCTTTGTTGGTGGCGGCCTTGCGGGCCGGGGCTTATCTGGGCGCTGCCGCGAGTGATGAGCTTGAATTATGGCGTAAATTAGGCTTGCTGCTTGGTCTTATTTTTCAGATGACCGATGATTTGCTGGATGTCATCGCTGAGGAGTCTGTGCTGGGGAAGTCAATCGGTAAAGATGCCTGTGCCGGGAAAAGTACTTTTGTTACAGTGTATGGGGTCGACAAAACTAAAATAATGATAAAAGAAAAAGAGGAAGAAGCGTCAGAGATACTGAAGCTTATGAATGGGCGGGGCTTAGATATGAGCTTTTTTGTGGGCTTAAATAAATATCTTCCCAACCGTATTAATTGAGATCATGAGTGAATATAAAGACAAAGATAGTTGGCCGCGCGCCCAAGATATTAAGGGCATGACGCTCCAAGAAAAAAAGGAGCTTGCTGACCGTCTGCGTGACTATATTATTAAATACACCGCTAAGAACGGAGGGCATCTGTCTTCTAATCTCGGCGTAGTTGAACTGACCATAGCCCTGCTTGCTGTTTATGATTTCCCGACGGATTCGCTTATTTTTGACGTCGGTCATCAGTGTTATAGTTGGAAAATTTTGACTAATCGCGCTGAAGAGTTCAAACAGTTGCGGCAGGAGGGCGGGCTTTCCGGCTTTCCTAAGAGTGAGGAAAGTGAATACGATAGCTTCAATACGGGACATAGCAGCACCTCGCTGTCCGCGGCTTGTGGTCTGGTCAGAGCGCGTAAGCTACGTCGCCAGGGCGGCAAGGTGGTAGCGGTAATAGGTGATGGCGCTATGTCCGGCGGCATGGCCTATGAGGCGATGAATGATATCTGTCAATGTGGTGATGACATAGTCATTGTCCTCAATGACAATCAAATGTCAATCGATCATGTAGTGGGTGGCTTTGCTAAGCATCTGGAATATTTGCGTCTGGCTCCGGGCTATATTTCTTTGAAAAGTCGCTGGCTTAATAGATTTCAGAAAGTCCCCCTTTTTGGCAAATTAATAGTTAAAGTGGTTGAAAGCTTCAAAAGAGCTGGTAGAAATATTATTCATCATTATCGTGGTTCCAGCTCGATGTTTGAGCAACTGGGCTTTAAGTATTACGGTCCGGCTGACGGACATGACATAGCTAGACTGGAACGCTATTTACGCTCCGCGAGAGCTATTAAGGGACCTGTTCTTATCCATACTATTACGCAGAAGGGGCGCGGTTATTCTTTTGCCGAAGAAAAGCCTTCCGCTTATCATGGTGTTGCTCCCTTTGAGATTTACGCCGGCTTGAATGGCTCTAATAATGGTGATTCGCTGACCTGGTCCGAGGTTTTTGGCCGGGAAATAGTTAGATTGGGGCGGGAAAACAAAGATATTTGCGCAATTTCAGCAGCCATGACGGCGGGCACCGGTTTGCTGGACTTTGAAAAAGAATTTCCGGACAGGTTTTTTGATGTCGGCATCGCGGAACAGCATGCTTTGACTCTCGCCGCCGGTCTGGCCAAGGGGGGCATGAGACCTTATGTGGCTCTCTACAGTACCTTCTTGCAGCGGGGTCTGGATCAACTTTTACATGACATTTGCATGCAGAATCTTCCTGTTACTGTTACGGTGGATAGGGCAGGCGCTGTGGGCAGTGATGGTGAAACGCACCAGGGTATTTACGATCTGGCTCTGACCTTGCCTTTTCCTAATTTGGAAATATACGCGCCGGCGACTGCCGCGGACTTGCGCGCCTTATTAGAACTTTCTCTAAAAAAAGATAATCCTATGTTGATTCGCTATCCCAAAGAAAAGGTCAATGAGCTACCGGATACCGCTTTAATAAACTCCACTACCGCTAGAGATTTCGATCCGGCTAAGTTAAGAAAAATGCGATCCGGGGAGGATTTAGCCATCATAGCTTTGGGTACTATGGTATTCCCCGCTTTGGCAGCTGCTGAGCATTTATCGGCAAAAGGTATTAATATTAGTGTCTATTCCACAATTTGTGGTAATTCATGCATTATTCATGATATTATGAATATAATTAGCAAATGGGATAAACTCTTATTTATAGAGGATGGCATTAAAAAGTCCGGTTGGGGTGAGTATCTCATAGCGCAGTTAAATGATTCTGTTGAGAGCTTGATAGCAGAGTCTATGGGTATTTTATATCCTTTAGCGGGTCAGGCTTCGCGCACCAGTTTGCTCCATATGTCTGGCCTGGATACGCAAGGTATTGTTAAGAAAGTAGAGTCATTAATTATTCAAAAATAAAGGAGATCAAATGCTTTTTGCTCTCTATCCAAACATTAAGCGTGATCCGGAATTAAAGTGGACAAAGAGACTGATTGACGCGATAGAAAGTCAAGATTGTCTAGCTTGTATCGATAGTGGACTAATCCCGCATTTTGAGTACAGCAATCTACAATGGGGCAGACCCTGTAAGCCGGATTTTGTTGTCAGTTTAGGTGGTGACGGTACTTTCCTTAGCTCCATGGCTTTGCCCGGCCTGGAGGAAACACCGCGTGCGGGAGTTAATCTCGGTACCGTTGGTTTTTTGCAGGAAATAATGCCGGAACAAATTGAGGAAAGAGTGGAAAATCTTTGTGCCGGCAATTACCGCCTGCAACGTAGGACCATGTTTAAAGCCGATTGCTATGATAAATACGGCAAGCTTTTCGCTCAGACGGAAGCGTTGAACGATGTTATTCTCATACGAGGCGCTACCTCCAGGATTATTAAAATAGATCTTTTTATTAACGAGGGCAAGGTGGAAAGGATTCCGGGAGACGGCGTTATTGTCTCAACCGCGACGGGCTCAACCGCCTATTCGCTATCTTGTGGTGGGCCGATTGTTCATCCGGACTTAGACATTATGCTCATAACTCCGATTTGCCCACATACTTTACATAATCGTTCCTATATCACTGACAGTTCCAGTAATGTTCGCTTGCAATTAGCGGAAAACAGTCGTTCGGCAACAGTATCTGTTGATGGAAGAATTGAAATTCCATTGCGGAAAGGTGGCTATGTAGTTGTATATCTTTCCGATAAATCCGTGTCTTATATTCTATTTGATGAATATGATTTTTATGAAACACTGCCTTTAAAAATTCAGAAAAGGGGGACCAGTCAATGAAACCTTCAAAGAGCCAAAGGCAATCACGTATCTTGCAGATTATCCGAGAGCGTTCCATTGAGACCCAGGAAGAACTAGTTGATGTTCTGCGTAAAACGGGTATGGAAGTTACACAAGCTACCATCTCACGCGACATCAAAGAATTAGGTATCGTGAAGGTATCTACAGGAGAAGGAAGTCAAAAATATGTGCCCATGGATCGGAGCGGTGAAGTTGCTTCCGGTCGCTTAATGAAAGTTTTTTCAGAGGCAGTAATTATGATAGAAGTTGCTGTCAATTTTGTCATCATTAAGACCTTGCCGGGCATGGCGCAAGCTGCGGCCTCAGCCTTAGACTCTATGCATCTGGCGGATTTGTTAGGGTCTTTGGCCGGTGATGATACAGTCTTCCTGGCCACAGCCTCAACTGATGACGCTAAGAATCTGAGAGCCAAGCTTATCGCCTTGTCTCATTCTGACCCTAAAATGGGGCAAAAGCTTTATCAGGAGCCATAATGATGCTGTCACGGGTGGAGATCTCTGACTTTGCCCTCATAGAAAAGGCATCTCTATATCCCGGGCCCGGACTCACTGTTATCAGTGGTGAGACGGGAGCCGGAAAATCAATTCTGATTGATGCTATCGGCGCTTTGATAGGAGAGAGAGCTAGCCGTGATTTGGTGCGGACCGGAGCGGATAAAGCTTTGTTGGAAGCCGTTTTTTTAGATCCCGAGCGGGCAGATGATCCGGACGGACAGATTTTTCTGGAGCGGGTAATTTACGCGACAGGGGGATCCGAATGTCGTCATAACGGTCATCTGGTTAAGCTGGCAGACCTGAGATCTCATGGTGAAGAATTAGTATCTATTCACGGTCAACATGACAATCAAATAATCTTCAGAGAACGAGAACATTTAGCGTTGCTGGATGCCTACGCGGGTGCCGAGATCGCTTATTTATTAGAGAAATACGAGGACTTGCGAGAGCAGTGGCAGCAAACTGTGCGGGAGTTAGAGAAGCTGGGCACAGATCCGCGGGAGCGTAATCGACAACTGGAAATGCTAAAATACCAGTTTTCTGAAATAGATGCCGCTAATATTCAGCCGGGAGAGGAGGATAATCTCAAGCGGAAAGCTCAGATTTTGTCTGCCAGGGAACGTATTTTGCATGATCTTGAGGAGGTTCATCATATCTTGGGGCAGGATGAAGAGCATACCGTTGGTACCTTACTCCAGAAGTCTTTAGAGATTCTGGAGTTTTCATCTCGCCACAGCCGCAAGATTAGCTCCTTGCGCGCGGATATGCTGCGATTATCGGCGGGCTTAGATGATATAAAAACTGAACTTGAGGATTTTACACGCCGTTTAGATGTAGATGCCGATGAATTGACCTTGGTGCAGGAGCGGTTAGATCTGATCAACAATCTGAAACGTAAATATGGACCTGAGGAAGCGGACATCTTAAATTTCGCGGCTAATGCCGCTACTGAAATTAAGAGACTTGAAAGGAGCGCGGAAGATTTCTCGCGTTTGCGCGATAAACTGACAGAATTGACCTCTGAACTGACAACAGCCGCGGCAGCAATTCACCAACAGAGAAAAAAGGCAGCTCAACAACTGGACGCGGGTATTAGAAGAGAGCTCTCTGATCTGGAGATGCCAAATGTCAGATTTGAGACCATTGTTGAAGCTTATCCGCCTCATGAAGATAGGTATGGCCGGTGGCCGCGGAATGGCTTGGATAACGTATCCTTCATGATAGCTCCCAATCCCGGCGAACCTCTCAAGCCACTAGCCAGAATTGCCTCCGGCGGTGAAGCGTCGCGAGTTCTTTTGGCGATAAAAGCGGTATTGGCCTCTGTAGATAAAATACCTGTCTTGATTTTTGATGAAATTGATGCCGGCATATCGGGCAAGACGACTGACAGCATTGCCCTTAAGCTGAGAACTATCGCCAAATCTTGTCAGGTGTTATGTGTCACCCATAGCGCGCAGATCGCCGCTAGAGCCCAAACACATTATTTAATCAAAAAAACGGTACAGGCAGGTCGAGCTTCTACCGGTTTGGAGCTGCTACAAGGTGAGCGAAGGATTGATGAAATTTCCCGCCTCCTCTCAGGACAACCGGAAGATCCGGTTAGCAGAGAGCTGGCAGTAAAAATGTTGACCAGATAATATAATTAGACAGATTTTGGCTATGGGCAATGCAAGCCTGTTCAGGACAATTTGTTGTCTAAACAATTAGCAATTAGTAAAAGAAAGGGTAAAAATGAGTACACCACATATTGACGCGGTTAAAGGGGATATCGCTGACACCGTTTTGTTACCGGGAGACCCTCTGAGGGCAAAATTTATAGCTGACAACTTCCTTGAGAACGCGGTTTGTTTCAACCAAGTGAGGAATATGTTGGGCTATACGGGCGAGCGCAATGGCAAAAGAGTATCCGTGATGGGTACCGGGATGGGAATTCCTTCACATGCCATCTATACTCACGAACTGATACATAATTTTGAGGTGAAAAATTTAATCAGGGTCGGCTCTTGCGGCGCCTATGTGCCTGAACTTAAACTCTATGACATTGTCCTGGCTCAGGGTGCCTGTACGGATTCCAATTACGCGCGTAATTTTAATTTGCCCGGTACCTACGCCGCGCTGGCGAGCTGGGATCTTCTCTATCGAGCGTATAATTATTGTCAAGAGCATGATATTGAAGTAAGTGTTGGCAATATACTTAGTTCCGATATTTTTTACAATTTGGATGATTCCGTTTGGAGACGTTGGGCGCGAATGCGGGTAATCGCTGTGGAGATGGAATGCTACGCGTTATACTGTAATGCCGCGTCTGCCGGCGTTAACGCTCTCACTATTTTGACAGTTTCGGACAATCTGTCTACCGGCGAACTAACTACCCCTGAGGAAAGGGAGAGCGGCTTCGCCAAAATGGTGGAGATAGCCTTATCGTTGCTCTAAACGGATAAGCGGAGAACAAGTGAGGATAAATTCCTATGAATTTGAAAGAACTGGTAATAACGGGCGATAGTTTGACTTTGCCACAGGTAGGAGAAGTCGCGCGCTCAGGACGTAAGATTGTTTTGTCCGACCGGGCCAGAGAGGCTATTGCACAAGCCCACGCTCTGGTTACGGAGATAGTTGAAGCGGAGCGAGCGGTTTATGGCGTTTCTACCGGCTTTGGCGAGCTTAGTACCGTTCATATCGGCAAAGATAAAAATAAATGCCTGCAAAGAAATCTGATTCTTAGCCATGCCTGCGCTCTAGGTGAACCTTTGCCCAAAGATGTAGTTCGCGCCATTATGCTTTTACGTCTCAATACTTTGGCCAAAGGATTTTCCGGCGTGTCTCCCGCTGTGACTGATTTGTTGATTAATCTACTTAACTTGGATATCGTACCTTATATTCCGGAGCAAGGCTCTCTAGGCGCCAGTGGTGATCTGGCAAATCTCGCTCATATGGCTTTGGTTCTAATCGGAGAAGGACAAGCCTGGTATCGAGATGAACTTATTAGCGGCGGGGAAGCGCTAAATCGAGCCGGCTTGCAGCCTGTTGTCTTGTCCGGAAAAGATGGCCTGGCTATCATTAACGGTACCCAAATTATGGCCGGCATCGGTTCCTTGTCTCTACTTGATGCCGAAAATTTATATTTGGCGGCTAATCTGGCCGCCGCTCTCTCCTTTGAGGCATTACGTGGGATTACTGCCGCTTACGATAGCCGGATTCATAGTCTCCGCCCCCATCCCGGTCAGCTGGAGACAGCGCGCTTCATGCTTAATGCCGTGGCCGGCAGTGAATACGTCGATTCCAGATCAGATGTGCAGGATCCCTATACTTTGCGTTGCGTGCCGCAGGTACACGGCGCTGTACTTGACGCCATTAATTATGTAGCCGGTACTCTCAGCGTTGAAATCAACGCGGTCACTGATAATCCGATAATATTGACGAAGACGGGAGAGGTTATTTCCGGCGGCAATTTTCATGGCGAACCTTTAGCCCTGGCCTTAGATTTTTTAGGCTTGGCTGTCTCGGAATTGGCCAATATTTCTGAAAGAAGGATCGAGAGACTGGTAAACCCTCAACTGAATTACGGTCTGCCCGCTTTTCTGGTAGAGGAGGGTGGAGTTAACTCCGGCCTGATGATTCCACAATATGTCGCCGCGGCTATTGTTTCCGAGAACAAAGTGTTGGCTCATCCGGCCAGCGTTGATTCCATACCTTCTTCCGCCAATAAAGAAGATCATGTCAGTATGGGAGCTATCGCGGCTCGCAAAGCGAAAGCGATTGTTGAAAATGTACGCCGCGTCTTAGCCATTGAGCTGTTAGTAGCGGCACAGGCTATTGATGTCCAGCCACAAAGGAAATTGGGCCGGGTTACCGCCAAGCTCTATGCCAAGATCAGGGAGCTTGTGCCGACCTTAGAGAAGGATAGAGTTTTGGCGACAGATATAAAGTCCTTGGCAGCAATGCTGTCTGACGTCAGCTTTTATGAAGAAATGCGTAGCCATATTTAAATAACATGGATAATTACAGGGAGGTAGCTAATGTTTTCACAGGTAATCGAATGTATTCCCAATTTTAGTGAAGGGAAAGATGAGAATAAACTTAAGCGGATCATCGCTCCGTTCTACGAAGATCCGGAAATAAAGGTCTTGGACTATAGTCTGGACGCCGATCATAATAGAGCTGTTGTCACGGTAATTGGAACTTATGAAGGTCTTAAACGGACAGTCCCGAGAGTGATCGGTTCGGCTCAGAAGGAGATTGACCTGCGTGAACACAAGGGCGCCCACCCCCGTATGGGAGCTACCGATGTCTGTCCTTTCGTGCCGATCAGAAACACGGATATGGCAACATGTATTCGCTTGGCGGCAGAAGTAGCTGAGATGGTAGCGGCGGAATACGCTATCCCTGTCTTTCTCTATGAAAAGTCAGCGACCGATCCGGAGCGAGAGAACTTAGCCAGAATTCGTAAAGGTGAGTTTGAAGGTATGGCGGAGAAAATGTCGGCCGCGGAATGGAAGCCGGACTTTGGTCCTGATCAGCCTCATCCTTCAGCAGGAGTGACCGCCATTGGCGCGAGAATGCCGTTGATCGCCTACAATATTAATCTTGGCACTTCGGATCTGGCTATCGCGGATCAGATCGCCCGTCGCGTCAGATTTGTTGGTGGTGGGTTGCGCTATGTTAAAGCTATGGCTGTACCTCTGGAGGCGAGAAATATCGTGCAGGTTTCTATGAATATGACTGATTATACAAAAAGCAGTCTCTATCAGATCTTTGAACTGGTAAAAGTTGAAGCTCGCAGATTCGGTGTGCCGGTTGTGGGCAGTGAAATTGTAGGCCTGTCTCCTCTGGAAGCTTTGTTAGATGTCGCTACCTATTATTTACGTTTGGAAGGTTTCAATACTGATCAGGTAATTGAAGCCAGACTATTAGACGATGGAGAGTAATATGTCACGGAAAACAAAGACTCTAATTGTTCGTTCGCGGGCGATTTTTACTGGTGAGGATACTTCTTCCGACTTACTGGACGGCTATTTCAAGATAGAAGATGGCCTTATCAGCGCGGTAGAGGGCGGTGAAGTTCCTCCGGAGGAGGCTTCAGAAGCTACGATAAAGAATGTCGGTGAGCAAATGGTTCTGCCCGGCTTCGTCGATCCGCATACTCATTTGGTGCACGGTGGATCACGCGAACAGGAGCTGGATCTCAAGTTGGCGGGCAAATCATATATGGAGATCCATGAGGTGGGCGGTATTCTCAGTACTGTTAGGTCAACTCGCGCTTTGACTAGCGCCGAGCTCTACGATAAAGCTTCCGCCTCTCTGGACAGAATGTTGACCTTCGGCACTACCACCGCTGAGGCCAAGAGCGGCTATGGCCTGGACCTGGAGACTGAAATTCGTTGTTTGGAGGTCGCGGAAGAATTAAACCGCCGACACCCTGTAGATATCGTCAGCACTTATATGGGCGCTCACGCTTTGCCACCGGAATTCGCGGATGATATTTCAGGCTATGTTGACTTCATGCTGGAGCGTGTCATGCCCTTGATTAAAGAGCGCCAACTGGCTGAATTCTGTGATATCTTTTGTGAGGAAGGAATATTTGACCTGGAGATTTCACGTCACTATCTGCGCCAAGCGCGAGCAATGGGTTTTGACTTAAAAGTTCACGCCGATGAGATAGTTCCTCTCGGCGGAGCGGAACTGGCCGCGGAACTGGGGGCAATTTCCGCGGAACATCTGATGGCGATCTCGGATCGTGGTGTTGAGAGGCTGGCCGCCGCCGGAACGGTAGCTGTTTTATTGCCTGCTACCACTTTCTTTTTGATGGCTGAGAAATACGCTCCCGCCAGAAAGATGTTAAATGAAGGTGTCAAGGTGGCGCTGGCGACAGATTATAATCCCGGCAGTAGCCCGACAGAAAATATTCAAACAGCTATGTCTCATGCTTGCTTCGGAATGAAGATGCGGCCGCTAGAGATCCTCAGGGCTGTGACGCTGGAAGCGGCCAGAGCTATCAGAAGAGAGGATGTTGTCGGTTCCTTACGTGTTGGCAAAAAAGCGGACTTTTTAATCACAGATGTGAAGTCTCCCGCCGAACTGATTTATCGTTTCGGAGTCAATCATGTTGCCGAAGTATATAAAGAGGGTAAACTGGTAGCCGAGCGAGGGAGGGTATGCTATGACTAAGCTGATGGAAATGAAAACCGCTGAACTGTTAGCCTTGACAGGAAGTTCCGCGCCCGCTCCGGGTGGTGGCAGCATGTCTTCCTTGGCGGGCTCCATGGCGGCGCAATTGGGTAGAATGGTATATCAGTTAACCGAAGGCAAGAAGGCCTGGCAGGAGCTGACAAACAAAGAGCAAGCGACCCTGTCCTTAGATTTTGCCGCGTTGACCGAGAACGCGACTGAATTAGAACAGTTGGTTGACGAAGATACCAACGCTTTCAATTCTTTTATGGCCGCTCTGGCTCTGCCCAAAACAACAGAAGAGGAAAAACAAGCCAGAAAGGAAGCTCTTAACGATGCCAGTGAGCTCTCCATGCGGATTCCCATGCAGGTGGCAGTAAAAGGCCTGTCGGTTCTACGCCATTTAGAGGCGCTCGCCCGCTATGGCAATAAGAATTGCCTGTCAGATATCGGAGTGGCTGCCCATTTAGCTCAGACCTGTATCGAAGGCGCTCTCCTTAATGTCAGGATTAATCTGCCGGGAATCGCCGATGAGGCCGTTCGCTCTCGAGCGATCCGGACCCTGGAGAAAATCCTCAGTGACAAGGCGGTGTTGATGACTGAGATCATCGACGCGGTCAATGAGCGTATGGAATGCTAAGCTGCGCTCATTGATATACTAAACGGACTTTCGCACTCTGTCAGTGAGCGTATAGAAATCTGAGCATCGTCCCTTCCGTGAAATGTCGTGAAACGTCGCGATTTAGGGCACTAAACTTGCAATTATTGCTCGACTCCCATACAATAGTGGTTGTTCAGGGGAGCCTTTGCGGGCTGAGAGGACTGAAGTCGACCCTGTAACCTGATCCGGATAATACCGGCGGAGGGAGAACATACAGTCGAGAGAAATTTGTTGACCTCCGCTTTATTGGAGGTTTTATTATGTCCGATATTTCCCTAATGCCTGCTACGGTGAGTTTACAAGTCCTGCCCTGGGTACCTATGGAGGATTTATACCCGGTGGTTGATGAAGTTCTGGCCTATATCGCGAGCGTAAAAGATATTAAATACGAAGTCGGAGCTTTTGAGACCGTTATGGAGGGTGACTTTTCCGTTCTGATGGATATTGTGCGTGAGGCGGTAAGGATCGCCTGGGCGGCATGTGGTCAAGAGGTTTTCGCCGTGGTAAAGATCATGCTCAAGCCTGAAGGTATCGGTTGTTCTATCGCTTGAGGCAGGATAATGAAGACCAGGGTTAAACATGTTCTTTCCACACGGTTTCTACCGGCGTCGCTATTATCTGACGTGAGGTAAAGGGTTATGGGAACTAGACTTAAACATATTGTTCCCGCGCTTGTTGTGTTGGCGCTTCTGATCGGATTGATCCAGCTTCTGTCCGCGGTCGGTATTGTCCGATCCTTTGTACTGCCCGCGCCTTCAGATGTCTTGCGGGCGCTGATTACGCAACGTGACCTGCTTTGGTTCCATTTACGGGAGACCTTATCCGTGGCGGCGTTAGGCTTTGTCTTGAGTATTATTCTGGGCATAGTTATCGCCCTGTTGATGGATGCCTTTCCTTTGCTGTATCGGGCCTTCTATCCTCTATTAGTAGTGTCGCAGACTATTCCTACCATGATAATCACGCCGGTAATAGTTCTCATGTTCGGCTACGGTCTGGTGCCGCGTCTGGTGGTGGTTCTGCTGGTCTGCTTTTTCCCTGTCTCGATCAATCTCTTGCAAGGCTTTACAGCTGTGGATCAGGATCAGATTCGCTTGTTGCGTACTTTAGGCGCGAAACGCCGGGATATTCTCAGGCATGTAAAATTTCCGTCCAGTCTGGTGCATCTCTTTTCCGGTATTCGGATCGCCGCGACCTACTGCGTGATGGCGGCTGTTCTGGCTGAATGGTCAGGGGGCGGCACGGGACTGGGCATATATATGTTGCGTACCAAGAGGTCATATAGTTTTGATCGCATGTTCGCGTCAATTATTCTGATCATTATTTTGAGTCTGGCATTTTATTATGTAGTTATTTTAGTAGAGAAGCTGGCTATGCCCTGGAAACACGCGCGGCCGGCAGAAAATAAACGGAGGCAAGAATGAAAAAAATTAAAGTTATATTATTAGCGCTGTTGACAATCGCTCTGCTTTTTTCTATGTTCGCATGTAAGAAACAGCAAGATTCGGCAGCAGAAAAACAGCCTGTTCAGGATGAGGCAAATGTGGACGCTGATTCACCACCGGAGTTGGAACAGGTAGAAGATGATGGTGAAGCCGTGTCTGATCAGTCTGTGGCGGCCGAGGATGATCAAGAGGAGCCGCAGGATAATACTAGCGAAGAAGGCGAGGACACCGAGGCTAATCCGGACCCTCAAGAAGTAGAAAAAATTAATTTTGCCTTGGATTGGACTCCCAACACAAATCACTCGGGTTTATTCTTAGCTCAACAACAAGGTTTCTACGCGGCAGAAGGCCTTGAGGTGGATTTCCAAGAGTCGGATATGAACTTTATCGAAATGGTAGCGACCGAAAGCGCTACCTTCGGTATTGCCAGTCAGGAACAAGTATTGCAGGCGAGAGCTTCCGCGGCTAAGATTCCTGTTGTCTCGGTGGCGGCGATATTGCAACATAATACATCAGGTTTTGCCTCGCCGGTTGACCGTGAGATCAAAGCTCCCAGCGACTTCGCGGGCAAGACCTACAGTGGCTGGGGCACTGAGTTGGAATTGGCTTTTATCAAGACCTTAATGGAGAAAGAAGGCGCGGATTACTCTCAAGTCAAGATTATCAACCAATCAGCGAATAATTTTATAGCCAGCATGGAAACTGAAGCTGATTTCGCCTGGATCTATTGGGGTTGGGATGGGGTGAATTGTGAATTACAAGATTATGCCACTAATTTCATCTTGTTACAGGATATTGATCCCCGACTGGATTTTTATTCCCCCACTATTATTACTAATGAAACGGTTATTAAGGATAATCCGGATCTGATCAAACGCTTCCTCCGGGCTACCGCTAAAGGTTATGAGCTGGCTATTGAGAATCCGGAACTGGCAGTGGAAGCGCTTTTAGAGGTGGCGCCCGAATTAGACGAGGAGTTGGTACGCCGTAGTCAGACTTGGCTGAACGATAAATATATAGATGACGCTGACAGCTGGGGCCTGATGAAGCCGGAAATGTGGTCGGATTTTAAAGCTTGGATGTTGGATAACAAAACCTTAGAAAATGATTTGGATCCTGCTGAAGCCTTTACTAATGATTTTTTGCCATGACGGAATGAAAGTGTGATTTTCGGTGTCGGCAGATAGAACAGTAATAAACTTTTACTATGACGAATTATTCTGAGAGGAAAATTGTCTTAAAAGCCACTGACTTGGGACGATCCTTTGTCCCCGGTCAGTGGTTATTGCGGGCTGTCAATTTAGAATTGAGACAGGGAGAGTTTGCCGCTGTTTTGGGTCTTTCAGGCAGCGGCAAGACAACTTTGTTTAACATTCTGGCCGGTTTGGATCAACCGGACCGTGGCTCGGTTGAAGTAAAAGAAGCTATCGGTTATATGATGCAAAAAGATTTGCTCTTACCTTGGAAAAGAATAATTGACAATGTTTCCTTGCCTTTAACTTTGCGTGGAGTCTCTCGCGCGAAAGCTCATGCTGAAGTGCTAAAACATCTGCCTTCATTTGGGCTGGCCGGTTTAGAGAGACGTTGGCCTGCGCAGTTGTCGGGAGGGGAGAGACAGCGGGCCGCTTTGCTACGAACCTATCTCTATGCCGGCAATATAATGTTATTGGATGAACCTTTTGCCGGCATTGACGCTATTACCAGAGAGAAGTTGCATGAGTGGTTACGGGAAATAAGGGGCAAACTGGGGCTTACTATTCTGTTAATAACTCATGATATTGAAGAAGCGATAACTTTGGCGGACACAATCTATGTCTTATCCGCGGATCAACCCGCCGGCCTGCATTCGCCGATATATCCGCAAGATCGACACAGTCCGGTCTTAAGACAGAGGATTAGGGAATTACTCTACACGCCCAAGGAAGTATGTGATCAGAGTGAAGGATAGATAGCGCGGTTTAATCTCACACGTGTCGGTACCCTATACAGGACAACTTGTATCGGAATTTATAGACGAGGGAATTGTTATGAGCTCAATTATTGAACTATATAGTCGCCATGCCGGATCATATGATCAGTGGTATACAGATAACCAAGACCTGTATGAACAAGAAGTAAATTTGGTGCGAAGGCTGATTGTCGCGGGTCTTCCTCCTGACCTCAGTGTTAAAAACTCCCTTGGACTGGAGGTTGGTGCCGGTAGTGGACGCTTCGCGGCCCGAATCCCGATCTCGCATGGACTGGAACCTGCCGCGGGTATGGCGGAGCTTGCTCGAAAAAGAGGGGTTAATATTATTTCCGGCTTAGCCGAGGATTTACCTTTCCCCGCGCTGTATTTTGACTATGTAGCTTTCCTGACCTCTCTTTGCTTCGTGAACGATGCCGACTTGGCTTTACGAGAAGCGTCGCGAGTATTAAAACCCACCGGCTTTATCGTAATAGCCTTTTTGAACAAGGGTACCGCGGCCGGTCGCTTGCTGTTGGAAAGTCGCCATCAAGACCCCTTTTTAGCTAGAGCCAGACTCTATGATGAAGAGGAGCTGAGGAGATTATTGCGAGCTAATGAGCTGCGAATCGAACAATCATTACAGATAGTAATGTCTGAAGAAGTCGGCCCCGCTATCAGATCCGGTCTTGACCAAGGTCTTTATTGTGGGGTAAGAGTCAGAAGAGAGTTATCTCCTAATGCTTAGATCTTAAGTGATGACCTTGAGTGGTTGTTCAATCTGAATTTTTAAGGCCTCGATCAGGTCTAAAATATCCGCGGCTATTTTTGCTTCGACTTTTATAGTGTTGCGTGCTTCTACATGCTGGAATTCCAGATAGGCCGCGTGTAGAGCTTGGCGCTTGATGAGAGCATCTGCTTCTAATCTCTGTCTAGAGCGTAAACGCGCAACTTTTGTCCATAAATCCGGCCTGACATAATCTTGACCGACCGACAGACCTTCTAATTGTCGCAAACCATACATATTATCTCCCAGAAGAGGATGACCGTGCCAAGTGCAGTGCAGTCTGATCTGGTGGGTGCGTCCGGTTACAAGTTCAAATTGTACTAGTGTGTAAGCTTCATCGGCGGAAAAGGCGAGTTCTTTGTAAATCGTTGTCGCTTCCTTGCCCCGGGGACTGATTACTCTGCGCATAAAACTGTCCTGACTGCGGCTGATCGCTCCTGTCAATATTCCTTCCGGTTGCTCAAAACGTCCGTGCACTATGCCCAAATAAAGCTTTCTCATTTTGCGGGAGGAGGTATAGTAATGAGCGAAAGACAGACGAGCGATCAGGATCACGCCGCTGGTGTCACGGTCTAATCTCAAGATAGGATGCAGGGCAGTGTCCGCCAGACGGTCAGTAATGGTTCCCACCTTATGTGTTGTCGTGGGGTGGACTACTTGTCCCGGCTTCTTGTTGATGACGACATACCAATCATCTTGAAAGATAATATCCAAATCCGGATCAGCGACGATGGGTTCATAATCCTGAGGCTCAGGTAATAATACAATGAGTGTATCACCGGCTTTTACTCTGT
>DUNL01000085.1 GCA_012839385.1 Clostridiaceae bacterium | reverse complement strand
TAATGGTAGGAACACGGAAAGCGATACTTTCCAGGGGTGTATATCCCCAAGGTTCATAGTAGGACGGGAATACCGATAAGTCGAATCCTATCAGTAATTCATAGTATGTTTTATTGAAGATACCGTCAAAACCGTTCAAATATGCCGGCACAAAAATGACTTTTACTTTGTCTGTTTTTTTGTTTTTCAGGTGAAACCAGTTAATGGTCTGTAACACAGGATCTTGTTGTGGATTATGTAATTCGTGGGTGGTGACACAATTTCGTCCTTTTGATATCTGATCGGGATTATTTAATGCACATACCAGATCGATGCAAGGACCTTTAATCCATGCGGGAACCATGATGAAGGCCACCACTTCATTTTTAAGCCCCGATTCAAGCCCCGACCTATTATTCAAATGCTTCAAAGATTCGATAAACACATCCAAACCTTTGTTTTTAAATTCATAGCGACCTGCGGTTACGATGAAGGAGGCATTATTGCCCAAAGGATAACCCAACAGTGTTTCAGCAACTTTTTTCAGTAACGTGCGAGCTTCTTTTCTTTTCGGAGAGAAGGATTTTCCTTGTGGTACAAATCCATTTTCAAAACCATTGGGAGTAACAATGTCCGGTTTCCTTTCCAATAGTTGCGTACATTCTTTGGCAGTAATATTACTTACGGTAGTGAAACAATCAACCAAATGTGCAGCCCGTTTTTCAGCCGAATGTTTGGAAACCATATTCAACTCTTCAGCCATCTGATCTCCGTTATATTCGTGCAGATAATCGTACAAAGGCTTGTGGTTTCCCGCAATGGAGCGACCAATGGAAGTAGCATGGGTTGTAAAAAGGGTAGCTATTTCAGGCAAATTTTCTTTGACATAAAATATCCCGAAGGAAGTCATCCATTCGTTGAAATGAGCCACTACCTTTTGTTTCTTCGATAGTCGGTGAAATTGATAAAAGCTTTCTATCACCATGCCTGAGGCGTAGCCAAACAAGGAAGACTCATCATAATCTCCATACGCCATCAGAGAATTTACGCCGGAAGTTTCCCATACTTTGCCGTAGATCTCATTTTTCTTCAGCATCAATACGTTGAAGTCAACCAAGACGGCGACAGGTTGTCCCGGAACTTTCCATCTGCCTATACGAATGGAGAGATTGTGGCTATCGGAAATGGCTTTTTCCCATCCCGGAAAAATGTCGGAGTTTTCTTCGAAATAAGGATTTTCTTGTTCACGCCATATTTCCGGACCAATGAATATCAGTTTATCACCATAATGCTGGGTTAGAGTAGCTGCACGGGTTGAAAGTACGGTGTAAATACCGCCGACCATATTGCACACTTCCCAGCTTGTTTCGAATATATATTCGGGTTGTTTGAGTTGCTTTTTTTGTTTCATATTTGTGACCCCGGCGGGATTCTAACCCACGACCTTCAGAACCGGAATCTGACGTTCTATAGTCGTGGGTTAGAATCCCGCCGGGGTCACAAATATGAAACAAAAAAAGCAACTCAAACAACCCGAATATATATTCGAAACAAGCTGGGAAGTGTGCAATAT
>DUNL01000129.1 GCA_012839385.1 Clostridiaceae bacterium | reverse complement strand
AAATGATTTTGAGCCGGTGCACTTCTTCACCAAGAAAGAAAAGATCGACTGGATGGTGCAGTTAGTGGAGGTAGATGAAGAAAGGCTTAAAACCCTGCCGTTGGATTTGGTAGATATGTATGAGGATCTTTTCCATTTCACTAAAACTAAGAAGATAAAATTTTATCCTCGGGCGGTTGGGAAGCCATCTGATTTAATTCGGGTTTCCAGTAAGTCTAATCAATCAAAAGGCAAATCCGGCAACATCAGCGTCAGCGGTAGATTCAAAAGAGGTATTGCCCGACCAGGGAATGTGTTGCAGATACCCGGCAATACGCGGTCGTTAAAACATTCTGCTGTTTTTCCGGTGAAATTGCCGGCCTTTTTTATTAAACTCACAACTGATGTGGGGGATAACATCTTTGAACCTTTTAGCGGCTCCGGCACTACTATCATGGCCGCTGAACAGCTAGGCCGCAATTGTTTTGCTTTAGAACTTTCTCCCGCTTTCTGTGACCTGGCGATTAAACGCTGGGAACAGTTTACCGGGGGAAAAGCTGTCCGGCAGGAGGTGTAATAATTGTTGATACAAAAAATACCGATAGAAAAATTAAACCCAGCTAAATATAATCCCAGAAAGGATTTAAAGCCGGGAGATCAGGAATACGAGAAGCTCAAAAAATCCATGGAGACCTTCGGCTATGTGGAGCCTATCGTCTGGAACAAAAGAAGCGGCAACATTGTCGGCGGCCACCAGCGGTTGAAGATACTACAAGAGCAGGGCCAAACTGTGGTTGAGTGTGTGGTAGTGGATTTTGATGAAACAGAAGAAAAAGCTCTCAATGTGGCTTTAAATAAAGTAAGCGGCCAGTGGGACCTGCCAAAGTTAGCCGATTTAATCAGTGAACTGGATAGCGAGCTTTTCGATATTTCCCTAACCGGCTTTGATGCCGCCGAGACAGAAGACCTTTTTAGCCGGGTACACGATAAGGAAATACAGGATGATGGTTTCGATGCCGATAAAGCTCTGGAGGAAATTGAAGAGCCGGTATCTAGGCGAGGGGATATCTGGCTTTTAGGAAAACACAGGCTGGTTTGCGGTGACAGCACTAAAACAGAGACTTTTGAAAAATTGATGGATGGCAAGAAGGCCAATCTCTGTGTTACCGATCCCCCGTACAATGTGAACTATACATCCGGAAGTAAAAACGAAAGACTAATTAAAGGTGACCACATGGAGGATAAAAAGTTCTATGAATTTCTATTAGCCGCCTTTGAAAACATCTATGAATCCTTGGATGATGGGGCGGCGGCCTATATCTTCCATGCCGATACCGAGGGCCTTAATTTTAGAAAAGCTTTCAAAGATGCCGGTTTTCATTTGGCCAATGTTTGTATATGGGCCAAGCAATCCCTGGTTCTGGGGCGAAGCGATTATCAATGGCAACACGAACCCATTATCTATGGCTGGAAACCGACTGGTAGACACCGCTGGTATGCCGACCGGAAGCAGACCACCCTTTGGAATTTTGACCGGCCGACAAAATCAGAGCTACATCCAACGATGAAGCCGGTGCCCTTGGTGGCCTACCCTATTCAAAACAGCAGCATGACCAACTGTATTGTGTTAGAGCCTTTTGCTGGCAGCGGCTCTACCTTAATTGCCTGTGAGCAGACGGGTAGAACTTGCTTTGCCGTAGAGCTGGATGAAAAATACTGCGATGTGGTGGTTAAAAGATATATTGAATATGTGGGATCAGATGAAGAGGTTACCTTGTTAAGAGATGGGCAGGAGATACTTTATAAAAATGCCGTCTAAGCCTTGACTTACCTGTGTTTATAAGTGATGTATAGACCTACCAAAAACACAGGGAGGCAAATAAAATGAAAAAGAAGGACTGCTTTAGAGCAACGTACAACAACAGGATTTATAAAATTGCCGGGAGATGGGAAGGAGATATTATTCTTTCACCGGTAGATGACAACGATGATCGCTGTTTGATTTATACGCCTGGCGAAATGGAAGAACTGTTACAAACCGGTGAACTGGTACGGGAGAAAGGCAAATTTGAAAAGATAATAGGGAAAAAGAGAGCATTGTTCGGCAGAAAGATTAGCAACTTGGGGGAACTAGGAATTGACGGAAAGGGCGATAGCAGCAGGTGAAATCGGCGAGACTTACACGGTAACCCGGGAGGTTAAGCTAAGCGGCGAGGAATACGGGAAATTTGCCAGGGATTTTTTCGAGGATCAGCCCTGGATTGGCCTGGAAGATGGCGGGGTAAACAAAAAGAGAGAAATTCGCTGCATCCGGGTTATAAATCAAGAAACTGGGGAAAAGGTGCTAGTAAACAGCGAAGGTTATACTTATCCCCGCTACACCGCTTTAGAGAAATAATAATCAGCCCTTAGGGGCTTT
>DUNL01000206.1 GCA_012839385.1 Clostridiaceae bacterium | reverse complement strand
TCACTTCAGTGCCAAATACATCATCAGATAGCTCAGTTTCACCTACTTGCTCTCCTTGTATATTAAACAAAGTTACTTTTGGCATTGGGCTCCTCCTTTCGCATTATTTTCCGCTCTTTACGGTGTTTTTAATAAACAGCAATGATTTTTTAGGTCCGGGTACAGAGCCCTTTATCAGTAATAAATTTCTATCCGGATCAACTTTCACTACCTCCAGATTTTGTACGGTTACCTTTTCCGCTCCCAAATGCCCGGGGCTCTTTCTCCCCTTAAAGACTTTTGACTGGCCGGCAGCACCTCCGGAACCGGAACCTCGATGATACTTTGAACCGTGAGCCATGGGTCCACGCTTAAAATTCCAACGCTTTATTCCACCTGCAAAACCCTTGCCTTTTGATATACCAATAACATCGACCTTTTCTCCCTGCTGGAAAATATCCACCTTTATCTCGTCACCTATATTGTATTTATCTATATCTTGTAGCTTAAATTCTCGCAAATAGCGCTTAAATTTCAACTGATTCTTCTTAAATTCGCCTTGATCCGGTTGGTTCAGTCGTCTTTCTTTTATATCTTCATAGCCCACTTTAAGTGCACTGTAACCATCATTGTCTACAGTCTTTTTTTGCACCACAAGGCATGGCCCTGCTTCCACGACCGTAACAGGTAAAGCTTCACCTATATCACTAAAAAACTGTACCATGCCCAGTTTTCTGCCTAAAATAGCTTTTGAAATCATTTAAATCACCTCCCGTTACTACTACAGCTTTATTTCAATATCGACACCCGCCGGCAAATCCAGTCTCATAAGAGCATCAACGGTTTTCTGGTTCGGCTGTTTAATATCTATTAATCTCTTATGTGTTCTGGACTCAAACTGCTCCCGGGCATCCTTGTACTTATGGGGAGCCCGAAGTATGGTTACGATACTCCGGTCCGTGGGTAAAGGTATAGGCCCCGATACTTTGGCTCCGGTTCGTTTGGCCGTCTCTACGATTTTCTTGGCCGACTGATCTAGTATCCCGTGGTCGAAAGCCTTAAGACGAATTCTTATCTTCTGATGGGCCATTTATGTCCCTCCTTACGTTCGGATTTATGGATAGTTTTAATTATTTTTCAGTTATCTCAGCTACTACACCTGCTCCTACAGTCTTGCCACCTTCACGAATGGCAAACCTCAGCCCCGGTTCAATGGCTATTGGTGAGATAAGTTCAACATCCATGACGATGTTGTCACCAGGCATGACCATTTCGGTGCCTTCAGGCAGAGTGATGGAGCCTGTGACGTCGGTGGTTCTAAAGTAGAATTGGGGACGGTAGCCGTTAAAGAAGGGTGTGTGTCTGCCTCCTTCTTCTTTTTTGAGTACGTATATCTGGCCTTTAAATTTGGTATGGGGTTTGATGCTACCGGGTTTGGCCAATACCATGCCTCTTTCTACTTCGTCTCTATTTACACCTCGTAAGAGGGCTCCGATGTTGTCTCCCGCTACGGCGGAATCCAATAGTTTTCTGAACATCTCTACGCCGGTTACGACGGTTTTTCTGCTTTCATCTGCAAGTCCTACCATTTCTACTTCGTCGCCTACTTTGACGGTGCCT
>DUNL01000069.1 GCA_012839385.1 Clostridiaceae bacterium | reverse complement strand
TGGAGTCGAAAAAATGAGCAGATAGTCTATAGTAATATAAGCTTCGAGCAAGGCGGTTTCAGTCAAATGAGATATAAAATCCGGTACCAGGATAGAAATATAATCAAAATTGTTTCCAGCTGCAAAGTAAATTGCTCTGTCCACTTCTGCAAATGGCATATGCGCCATGTCTACGCCTACTTCTGTTAAAACCTGCTCTTTTTTATCCGCTGTCGATAATACTACAGCGGAACTTGGTATACTCAGATCATTTGTTCCTTGTAGGTCAGATCCGGAAAATTTAATAATCATATATGTCCTCCAGCTGAAATAACTTTAACGAAACATGCTATTATTTAATTACTCACATATTATTAAAAGAAATTTTGCGTACAATTACAATGTTAAAACAATTTCCTAGCATATTTAATGACGTTTTGGGACCCGTAATGAGAGGGGCATCGAGCTCACATACTGCCGCGGCTGTGAGAATCGGGCAGATACTTCAGCAATTGCGGGGGACAGGGAAGACAAAGGTAGATTTCTATTTTCAGGCAGGAAGCTCACTGGCTCAAACATATCACTCACAGCAATCCGATCTCGGTCTAGCCGCTGGCCTACTTGGTTTAGAAACTGATGACAGGCGTTTATTGTCAGCAATGACCCTTTTACCAGCGGCAAATCTTGAGGTTAATTTCCATATTACTCCTGCGGAGTCAGATCACCCCAATGCTTATCAGGCTTGCCTCCAAAATGAAGATGGTTCTCAATATAAGTTAACCTTTCTCTCTACAGGAGGAGGGATGATAGAATTGACAAGATTCCAAGGAAAAAGCCTATCTGAAGATGGTGGTTTTTATTTGGCTTTACTGTCTAATCCTGATTTAGATCTAAGGCAGAGTATTAAGGAACCGCGCGGTTATGTTCTCGCATCTGAGCCCGAACAAATGAATAGAGATTCTCACAGTCCTATTGCTAGGAGACTAACGAGCCATACTGAGGATTTTGATTGGCTGTTAATACGGTCAGATAGAGAATTCACAACTAAAGAAAAAGCTGAGTTTGAGCTTAAGGCTTCCGAAGTTATCTATCTAATCCCGGTATTAACTATTAACTCCCAACTAGTGCCTGAAGTACCCTTTACATCTGTAGCTGAACTACAGAGATTAGCAAAGGACAGAGAACTAAATGCCTTTCAAGCTGCATTGCTTTACGAGAGCGGACGCAGTGGGCTACCTGCATCGACTTTACAAAACATGATGGAATCCATCCTAACAATTATGGAAGAGGCGATTGATCAGGGTTTAGCGGGTACTGAATTTTCTGATCGTATTCTTGGACCGCAAGCCTCCAAAATTCTCGCCAACTCACAGTCCTTTGTGGGCGGTGAAATGCTTCAAAATATAATTGCCAATACCTGCGCTGTAATGGAGATGAAAAGCTCTCTAGGAGTTATTGTGGCAGCTCCGACCGCTGGTGCCTGTGGTGTAATCCCAGGAACTTTATTATCCGTGGCTAAGACTATTGATGCCGATCGTGACACAGTGATAGAAGCGCTCTTTGTTGCCGGTCTTATCGGCTTGTTCATTGCTTTGGAGTCGACATTTTCAGCTGAGCTCGCGGGTTGTCAGGCGGAATGTGGTTCCGCGTCCGGTATGGCTGCCGGAGCAATCGCCTATATGTTGGGCGGGGATCTAGATACTGTCTTGTCGGCAGCATCTCTGGCCTTACAAAACATTATCGGTCTGGTCTGTGATCCGGTAGCGGGAAGAGTAGAAGTTCCTTGCCTGGGCAAAAATATACTGGCAGGTCATAATGCTCTAAGCTGTGCTAATATGGCTGTATCCGGATTTGATCCTGTTATTCCACTTGAGGAGACAATCAAGGCCATGGATGAGGCAGGAAGGATGTTACCGGCAGCTCTGCGTTGTACAGCGCAGGGAGGTCTAGCTACTACTGAAACCTCAAGGCGGATAGAACAAATGCTGGATAAGCAGAAAGAAGCTAACTAAGGCAGCAGTAACCAAAGTATTGAGACCGCGGGTAAATAGATTGGATAGAGACAATATGAGCAAAAAAATAGCGATAATAACAGGGGCCTCCTCCGGTCTAGGACGGGAGTTCGCGCGTCAGATAGATGAGATAGACGGTCTGGAGGAGATCTGGCTGATAGCAAGGCGGGAAGACCGACTGCTTGAGCTAGCGGCTGAACTAAAGACAGCTACACAGATTATGGCTTTAGATTTATTGCGGGAGAAGTCTTTTGACATTCTGGAATCTGAACTTAAGAGACAAAAGCCTGTAATTTCAATACTGGTCAACAATGCCGGCAAGGGCAAGGCGGGTAGCTTCACTAGCACAGATCGTGAATATGATAGTGAAGTAGTATTGCTGAATGTACAGGCAGTGATGTTACTTACCAAGATCGCGTTACCATTTTGCGAACGGGGTACGAGAATCTTACAGATCAGCTCTGTCGCCGCTTTTATGCCACAACCAGGCTTTTCAGTCTACGCGGCGAGTAAATCCTTTGTACTCTTTTTATCCCGAGCTCTAAACGAAGAGCTTCGTCAGCAAGGAATAACTGTTACAACCGTCTGCCCCAATCCGATGGAAACAGAATTTTTCGTCAATAGCGAAGGGTCAAAGAATATCAGCCGGATAAAATCTCTGGGTCTTGAGAAGCCGCAGAAGGTTGTTCGAGTTGCTTTGTCCCGCTCCGCGCGCGGTAAGGATATTTCTGTTTCCTGTTTCGCGGCTAAAACAATCCGCGTAATCGCGAAAATATTTCCGCACCGTATTATCATGCGTGTTATCAGCTGGCTGGTCAACTGACGGCTCGCGCCGATATTTCTCTTACAGTCAGTATTAACTCTGCTCAATACTGTAGGCAAGCTCTTTTTCTGCTAGAATTATCTTATAAACAATAAATGATTAATTTTGTCAATTATGGAAAGGAATGTTTTGTTTTTTTATGAATCCTACTCCTGTCACTCAAGATGTACGCCTGGCGGTCTTAATTGACGCTGACAATGTGGCGCCGCATCATATACAAAATATGGTTGAAGAGATTGCGCGTTATGGAAATCCTACTATAAAAAGAATCTATGGTGACTGGACCAAGCCAAATCTGGCAAGATGGAAAAGCCAACTCCTGGACTTCGCTATTTCCCCTGTTCAACAGTTCGGTTATACCACCGGCAAAAATGCTACCGATTCAGCCATGATTATTGACGCCATGGATATTTTATACACAGACCGGGTAGATGGCTTTGTTCTGGTCTCATCCGACAGCGACTTTACCAAACTCGCTACTCGCTTAAGGGAAGCGGGTAAGATAGTTTACGGTCTAGGGGAGATGAAGACGCCAAATGCCTTTATTGCCGCTTGTGATCGCTTCATCTATCTGGAAGTTATTGAACAAAGAAATGATGATCAGGATGATGGTATCATGCCGATTGATAATGACGAGAAACATCTGTCCTGGTCCACAAGTAGAGGCGGAATTTCAACCTTAGACGAGAACGCGAAGAAAGAAACCAAAAAGTCCCCTGCTCGCAAGCAGGAGCGCCAATTCAGAGATGTGGTCTCTCCGGACAAGAAGGCAGTCCTCAAGGTCAATCGCAAAGTAATAAATTTGATTACCAGTTCAATTCGCGACGTTGAGGATGATGATGGTTGGGCCTTCCTGGCTGATGTAGGGAATATGTTGCTTAAGAGACAACCCTCATTTGACTCTCGTAACTACGGCTATGACAAACTGACAACAATGATTCGCTCAATAGACGCTTTTGATGTTCAGTTCCGTGAGACCAGTAATCCCAATATCAAACTGGTATATATTCGAGTCAGCAAAGACAAGAAATAGCAATCTCTTGGCTCTAGAATCTTATTGTGTAGTGAATTAAGAAGTACTGAATCATTTTATTTTTAATGATTGTAGGAGGAAATTATCATGTCGAAACCAATCTTAGTTATCATGGCCGCGGGTATGGGCTCTCGCTATGGCGGTCTCAAACAAATCGAACCTGTAGGTCCTAACGGCGAAATAATACTTGACTATTCTGTCTTTGACGCTGTACGGGCCGGTTTTGAGCGAGTAATATTTATAATTAAACGTGAAATGCAGGATACTTTCGAAGCTAGGATTGACCAAAAGATGAAAGAGAGTATCGAAATCAACTATGCCTTCCAAGAGCTGCGAGCTGTACCGGACTTCTTTACTATACCCGACCAAAGAGAGAAACCTTGGGGTACAGGTCACGCGGTAATGTCCGCTCGTGAGTATATTGACGGTCCTTTCGCCGTGATTAATGCTGACGATTATTATGGGACAGAGGCTTTCGCTTTAATGTATACATATCTGAACTGCGAGGACAGAGCAGATAACGAATATGCGATGTGCACCTGGAAATTAGCTAATACTTTAAGTGATCATGGACATGTATCCAGGGGGATTTGTTCTTTATCCGCCACCGGTTGTTTACAGGAAATCGTTGAAACTAAAGAAATTTACAAAACAGATTTTGGCGGCAAGTACAGTACAGATGGCGGCAAGAGCTGGACCAAATTGCCGGCAAACACTCCTGTGTCAATGAACTTCTGGGGTGTATCCGCCAGTTTCCTGGATGAGCTGGATCGACGCTTCCCCGTTTTTTTGAGAGATGATGTAAAAAATGATCCCTTAAAGGCGGAATTTTTGTTACCGGAAATAATTGACGCTTGCATTAAAGAAGGCAAAGTCAATGTATTCGCCATGCCGGTCAGTGATCGTTGGTACGGTATGACCTATCGTGAAGATAAGACTTTGATCATGTCAGCGCTGGCTGATCTGACTGAACAAGGTCTGTATCCCGATAAATTGTGGAAATAAAATATTAAAATAGACGAAGGTAATCAGATGCAATTCAAAAATGAGTTAATCACAGTACTAGCTGAGGAGTCCGGTCTTGAAGAGAGTGTCTTTACTCCCTTAATGGAAATTCCTCCCCAGCCCGAAATGGGAGATCTGGCCTTACCTTGCTTCCGCCTGGCCAAAGAAATGCGCAAAGCTCCCGCCCTGATAGCTGAGGATTTAAAAACAAAGATTGAGGGTAAGCTCCCCTGGCTGAAAAAATTAGATGTGGTGGGTGGCTACTTAAATTTTTTCTATGATCCTGCCTTATACGCTACCGCTATTCTGAGGCAAAGCAGGGAGGAGGGCTTTAGCCCGGGCTCCGGAATAGAAGGTAACGGTAAGACTGTTTTGGTTGAGTATTCTTCACCCAATATCGCTAAACCTTTTCACGTAGGTCATGCTTTTTCTACCTTGGTAGGGGAGGCTATCGCCAATCTATATGAATATCGCGGCTATAAGGTGATGCGCCTTAATCATCTCGGGGATTACGGTACTCAGTTTGGTAAGTTGATCACGGCCTGGAAACATTGGGGAGATGAGAAGGCTCTGGCAGAAGATCCAATTACCGAACTTAATCGAGTCTATGTCAAGTTCCATCAAGAATTAGCTGAGCATCCCGAGTTAGAGGATGAGGGACGCAGATATTTCCGGCTCTTGGAAGAGAAAGCACCGGAAGAATACGCGCTCTGGGAACTGTTTCGAGAGGTAAGTCTGGAGGCGTTCGCTAAAATATACCGGAGATTAAATATCGAATTCGATAATATGAACGGCGAGAGTTTTTATTCCGACCAGATCCCCGCTGTGGTTGATCTGCTAAGAGAGAAAAATCTGTTAGTCGAAAGCGAGGGAGCCCAGGTTGTTGATCTGGAGAAGTACAATCTTAATCCTTGTCTGATCTTAAAGTCCGATGGCGCTACCATTTACGCTTCGCGTGATATCGCGGCTGTGTATTATCGTGATCGAGAATGGGACTTTTATCGCAATATCTATGTTGTGGGATTGCCGCAGAAAAATCATTTTCAGCAGGTTTTCGCGGTGCTGAAAGAAGCTGGCTTCGCCAAAGCTGATCAGTGTATACATGTCCCTTTCGGAACAGTTAGATTCGCTGACGTCGCCTTTTCAACCAGACAAGGTAATGTGATTTTATTAGATGATCTGTTAGCTGAAAGCGTCTCGAAAACACGAGAGATAATTCTCGCCAACAATCCGGATATGGCGGATTCCGAGGTCGATAGAATCGCTGAAAGCGTGGGCGTGGGAGCTGTTCGTTATACTTTCCTACGCAATGGCAGAGAGAGAGATATTATTTTTTCCTGGGACGATATGTTAGATTTTGAAGGTGATTCCGCTCCCTATTTACAGTATACTTTCGCCCGCTGCTCAAGCATTATGAGATTGGCTGAAGCTGACAAGATTTGGCCACTAGACCAGGTTGATCTGGAGGCGGCCGGTAAATTACTGACCGGGCAAGAAGAACAGGCCATATTCAAATTGGCCGCGGGTTTTGAGACTGCCGTCCTAGAGGCTCTGAACGCGCATGAACCATCAATCATGTTGCGTAATATAAGTCAGTTGGCTAGAGCTTTCAATCGTTTCTATCATAGTAGCTCCATCTTGCATGCCGATAATGAGGAAATAATCAAAGCGCGTCTGTTACTGACTGAGACTTGCAGAATTTATCTTCAAGCCGGCCTCCAACTGGCGGGTATCGATGTCCTGGACAGAATGTAATGATGAATTTTTCTGATCTTAAATATAGCGCTCCGGATACAACCGCGATCCACGATCAATTGCGCAAGATCAGACTGCGTATGCGGATGTCGCTTTCGGTTGATGGGATTATCAAGAGTTTGCACGAGCTTGATTCTTTGTTGCGTGAACTCGAGGAAAAGTATCTGATAAGCCAAATTAATTTTGCGAAGGCGCCTAATGATGAGTACTGGCAGCTACAGTATGAAAGCTTTGTTCGCTGGGCCCCCTTTTTGAAAATTAATTTACAAGAAACACTGTCGATTCTGGTTGATCACAAGTTAGAGCAAGATATTACCGAACTGGTAGGAGGTACAGTTTTTACAATAGCCAAGACTCTTCTGGCTTGCTACGGCAGCTTAATCAGCGAAGAGTTACAGGAACTTGTTCAGTGCCGCTGGCAGTATATCCGGATCATTAGAGAACTGGGACTTCAACCGCGCGGTTTTGCCCGCCCGGCCTATCAACTCAGGAAACTCTTGACGCAACCGGACAAGGAAAGACGAGGTAACTGCTATAAACAATGGGTACTGAGTTTCCAAAATCGACGCGATGAATTATTAAATCTATACCTGCGTTTTTTGTCACTGTTAAAGACAATCGCGGACAAAACAGGTTACGCGCGGATTAGCGATTATCTGGCGAAACAAGTATATCCGAAGAACAATGCCGGCTCATATCAGGAGATAAGTTTCGCCCACGCCCTAAGAAAATATTTTCTGCCCATTCAACATGAGCTACGCAGTCAACAAGCTTTACGTCTAGGACAGAACAATCTGGCACGGTACGATCAGTGGATGCCGACACCGGAAGGAGAACCTATACCTCTACCGGACACTAATCATCTCGATTCATTTAAACAATGTATTAATAAAATGTTTGACGCCGACTCCGGTTTCCTGTTGGCTGCTCTTGATTTGGCTGATCATTCGACAGCTATAGAGAATTATGAAAGGACTGATAGAAACAGCTTTCATCTCCCTGTCTCCGATTTGCCCTATCTGGCCTATTGTCTCTCTCCGGAGGGATATCATATTTATGATATTTTATCTGAAGCGGGAGCGCTATGCGCTGACACCGCGGCCTTCCGCAATCGAAGTAAATTATTATCCTGGTATCCTGACCGCGATATACGTGAGGTTTGCGCGGTAGCGGTGGAAACATTAAGCTCAGATTTTTGCGAAATATTCTTTGCTGATTACGCTATTCAATCCTACGATATTCAGCTAATTTATATTGTTCAGGAAATGATGGAAGCTGCCGCCTTAACGCTCTTTGAGCAAGAAGCCTTCACACTGTCTGATCCTGACGGTCGCAGTCTGGCGGAAATATGGACCAGGGAAGAGTTAAGATCAGGTATCGCCGGTCCGCCCTGGGATGACGCGGAAAATTTCCTGGGAGGTTATGGTTTCCTCTTACATCCGAACTTGTTCTTGCAACCTCTACAATATCTAACCCGTCCCAAAGCCTATATAAGGATCTGGTCTTTTAAGCCGTTTTCAGAGCAGGGGGCGAGAAAACTCGGCACCGCTCTGTCTCATCTCTTGGCCGGAGACACATCAACTTCTGACAGGCTGATTCAGGCGGGTTTCTCCTTGCCCATTAAGGATCTGGATTTAAGACTGGCGGCCTTTAATCTGGTTGACCGACTGCAATTATAAACCGGAGTGATTATGAAAATAGTATTGGCTACTCACAATAATGACAAACTGGCAGAGCTACGCTCAATAATTGAGCCCTGTGGCTATGAGCTTATTAGTATGAGCGAGGCCGGCTTCAGCGAGGATATTGCCGAGACCGGATCAACCTATCGAGAAAACGCCTATATCAAAGCTCGGACAGTCTATGAATATTGTAATTGCCCGGTCCTAGCTGATGACACAGGGCTCTCTGTTGATGTATTAGACGGCGCGCCGGGACTTTATACGGCTAGATTTGCCGGTCTTGAGAGCAGTTATTCTGATAAAATTGAAGTCCTATGGCATTTGCTTGAACCATATCCTAAAGAGGAGTGGACAGCGAGCTTTAACTGTGTCCTATGCTTCATAGACAATGATGAAGTATATTTCTTCTCCGGTCAGGTTAAAGGCATGATCTCAGATCACAAAAGGGGAGTTTACGGATTCGGCTATGATCCTGTTTTTTATATCCCGGAGCTTAAACAGACCACTGCTGAAATGTTACCGGCAGAGAAAAATAAGATTAGTCATCGTGGTCTCGCGGTAGCGAAATTTATAAATTTTCTTAAGAACAGAAAGATTGATTTGGAAGTAGATATGAAGAAGGAAGAGTATTTAATAGTGAGGGCCGATGTGTTACCCGAGGTCTTTCGCAAAGTGATCGCTGTTAAAAAGCTTTTGGATTCAGGCGAGGCTTTTTCTATCAATAGCGCGGTGCGAAAAATAAAGATTAGTCGGAGCGCATATTACAAATATCGTGATGCCGTCAGACCTTTCGATGAAACTAAAAGAGGAAAAATGTTTTCTCTTCTTTTGCAAATTGAGAATTTCTCCGGTATTTTGCCCGCTACCATCGAGGCGATCTCACATAGCGGCGCCCAAATTGTAAATTTACATCAAAGTAGGGCAATAAAAGGACTTTCTACTATCCTGGTAACTGTTGATGACGCGCTAATGAAAGATAGTGTCAGTGAGCTGGTTACCAGATTACGTAAAGTATACGGAATGCGCCATATAGAAGTACTAAACCAGTGACAGCCATACTCGTTATATGCTATGTTAAAATAGTTATTATTTTTTGGAGTATAGATGCGGAAACTTAATATATTCAATGCCTATAAGATCCACGACCTGGAACCTGAGCGCCATGTTCAGTCCTGGTTCTTAGTATTGCTTATAGCTTACTCCGCTTTGATGATGGGACTTTCCGGTCTGGATCTGCAAACTCAATTGCTGACACAGGCTATTGTTTGGTTATTGAATCCGACAGCCCCCTTGCCGGAATTTGATCATCGTTTCTACATATATGCCATCGCTTATCCTTTAGTTTTACTCGCTGGTTTTTTGCTTTCCACTACATACGCGTCTACTTTGATCTACAATGCCAATCATAAGGAAAGCAAATCAGCCTTACCGCAAGTAGCGCGTAGATTCTTTCCTCTGTTGATCTACGCTTTATTAATCGGAGGCATTCATTTGCTTTCCATATTTTTGCTGGAGATTCCTTACTTTTTCTTCCTCTCGATTTTCTATTATGTTCCTGTAGAAGTTGTTCTGGAAAAGAGATCTTTAACTGAAGCCATGGAACAAAGTTATAGACAAACTAAGGGACGGAAACTGCATATTTTCGCCAGTATTATCGCAGTTACTTTTTTAATTCGTTTCTTGTCACAATTTCTCGTCAGTACCATGGCCGGTTCGGCCTGGGCCGGTAGTTTGATCATGGGTTTTGCATTCGCGCTACGCATGTTGGCTTCAGGAAGACTTAAGGGTATTTTATACCTCACGCAGAAGGGAATTGAGCTGCCCCGCTCAGGAAAAGATGATCTCTGACTATACTGTCCTATCTTTATCATAGATTAAACGTATAATTAGAAAGGACATATATGTTTGAATTTGAACAATTTGAATCAGATATAAAACATCGCCAAGATGAGTTGTCGGCTTTAGAGCGGGCTTTGCATTTGGAGGCCGAGCAAGAAGAACTCGCGGAGCTAACGAAAAAAACATTGGAACCGGAATTTTGGTTAGATCCTGACTCAGCGCGGAGTACCCAGAAACGTATTAGCGCCATCAATAATAAATATGATGAGTATCACAGGCTTTTAGCTACTTTGGAAGACCTGCAGGTTCTGTATGAATTAGGTTCCGAGGAAGATGATAAGGACATAGCCGCTGAAATTACAGCTGCCTTAAAAGTCTGGGATCGTGATTTTGAGCATATGCGTTTACGTACTCTGCTAACGGATGAACATGATTATTCTAACGCCATTGTTACTTTACATGCCGGAGCGGGAGGAACTGAAGCGCAGGATTGGTGCGAAATGTTGTATCGGATGTATTCTCGCTGGGCGGAGAATAATAATTATGAGACACAGGTGCTCGATTGGCTGGACGGTGATGAAGCCGGCATAAAGAGCATCACTTTTAAGATTAGCGGCCAGAATGCTTATGGCTATTTGCGCTCTGAACACGGAGTGCATCGTTTGGTTAGAATATCTCCTTTTGATTCTTCAGGACGCAGACATACTTCTTTCGCGTCCATGGAAGTATTGCCGGAGCTTGACGATTCTATTGAAATTGAGATTAAACCTGATGATCTCAAGGTAGATGTTTTTAGAGCTTCCGGAGCAGGGGGACAACATGTCAATAAGACTTCGTCAGCAGTACGGATGACACATTTACCGACCGGGATCGTAGTTTCATGCCAAAATGAGCGCTCGCAGATTCAAAATCGTGAAACTGCCTTACGAATGCTGAAAGCAAAACTCTATACCGTGGCCAAACAAAAGCATATGGATAAGATAGAAGATCTCAAAGGTGATATGCTGGAGATTGGTTGGGGCAGTCAAATCAGGTCCTATGTCTTTTGCCCCTATACCATGGTTAAAGATCATAGAACCGGCTGTGAAAAAACGGACATTGAAGCTGTCATGAATGGAGATATCGATGATTTTATATATGCCTATCTGGCAGGTGACAAAATAACAAAATAAGGGGAGGTATAAAATGCATAAAGTATTAGTTGTCATGGGGAGCGATTCTGATTTACCAAAATTGAAACCCTGTCTTGAAACTCTCAATGACTACGGGGTAGAGTACGCGGCCCATGTATGCTCTGCTCACAGAACTCCTGAAACTGCGCATGAACTTGCCGCGTCAGCACAGGATAAGGGCTATGGCGTTATTATAGCCGCCGCGGGTTTAGCCGCCCATTTAGCCGGCGTTCTCGCTTCATTTACAACTGTACCGGTAATCGGGCTACCGATCGCCGGCGGGGCTCTGAACGGTCTTGACGCTCTATATGCCATGGTACAGATGCCTCCAGGCATACCGGTCGCTACTGTGGCGATTGATGGCGCTAAAAATGCCGCTTTGTTGGCAATACAAATTCTGGCCCTATCAGAGGAAGATTTGTCGCGGCAACTAAAAGAGGCTAGACAAGAGATGGCCGCGAGCGTTAAGAAGAAAGATCAAAAGCTCCAGGAAGAGCTAAACGCTTATGCTTAGGATTGCTGTTTTTGTATCAGGTGGAGGCACCAATCTGCAAAATATCATTGACGGTGTCAAGTCCGGGGAGCTCGCTGAGGTGGAGATAGTGAGGGTTATTTCCTCTAAAGCCGGTATAGGAGCCGAGCGGCGAGCGCTGGAAAACGGGATACCGTACTCATTGTTCACGCGTTCGTCATATACTGACTCTAAGGCTATGAATGACGCTATTTTACGGCAATTACGCCAGGATAAGGTGGATTTGATTGTCTTGGCCGGTTTCTTGCAAAAGCTTAGTCCGGAGTTGGTGCGTTCCTATCCGGAACGGATCATCAATATTCATCCCGCCTTGTTACCACGACATGGGGGTCCGGGAATGTATGGTATCAGGCCACACGAGGCGGTACTGGCGGCAGGGGAGAAGGTGACAGGCGCCACTGTGCATATCGTAGATGAAGAGTATGACCGGGGCAGGATCTTGCTTCAACAAGAGGTGAGAGTTCTACCCCAAGATGACGCCCGGACACTGCAACAGCGTGTAATGGAAGAGGCGGAGAAGACTATTCTACCGCGAGTGATTAAAGATTTCGCGCGCGCTAAGATGAGGGGACTTGCTCCTTTTGAGGCAAGGGAATGATTAAAGTTTTGAATTCAGTGGTTCAAAATAGGAGTTGATGACAAACCGCGGGAAGATTTTCTGACGGTTTAGACTATTGAGAGGTAAATATGAAAAGAGCATTGATCAGCGTATCGGACAAGACCGGCGTAGATACATTCGCCCGTCAATTAATGAATTTAGGTTATGAGATTGTCTCAACCGGCGGTACGGCCGTGTTTTTGGAGCAAAACGGTATTCCCGTCGTTCCGGTAGAGGAAGTGACAGAATTTCCTGAATGTCTGGATGGTCGAGTAAAGACACTGCATCCGCTTATTTTCGGAGCAATATTAGGTAGACGCGATCTGCCGGAGCATGTCGAGCAAATGAAGCTTTATAACATGCGGGCGATTGATCTGATTGCTGTCAATCTCTATCCCTTCCGCAAGACGATCTTACAAAAAGATAAGACAAGACAGGAATGTATCGAGCAGATCGATATCGGTGGCCCCTCAATGTTGCGAGCGGCGGCGAAGAACTACCAGGATGTACTTGTCTTATGTGATCCGTCAGATTATGAGCGAGTGATTGAGAAATTGCGAAATGATGAGGCGGATGTGAATTTGCGCTATGAACTAGCCTTAAAAGTTTTCGAGCATACAGCCGCTTACGACGCGGTAATCGCGGAATGGTTACGCAACGAGGCTGAAGCTGAAGGCCTAGAGCTTGAAACCGGAACCAACTTCACCGCGAGCTATATCCATGTCGCTAAACTTCGTTATGGCGAAAATCCTCAGCAGGAAGCTGACTACTATCGTTCGGCCATACCTGAGCCAGGCTCTCTGACCGGAGCTGAGCAGTTATCCGGTAAGGAACTTTCTTACAACAATATCTCCGATACTGACGCCGCCTTGGCCTTAGTGCGTGAATTTGAGCAGGCTTGCGTGGTTGCCGTCAAACATGCTAATCCCTGCGGTGTAGGTCTTGGGGACACTTTGCTTGAGGCTTGGGATAAGGCTTACGCTAGCGATCCTGTTTCTATTTTCGGTGGTATCATCGCGGCTAACAGAACTGTAGAGGCCGATCTGGCCTCGAAAATGAATGAAATTTTCCTTGAGGTTGTGGTGGCTCCGGATTTCACAGCGGAAGCGCTGGAGATACTCACACAGAAGCCGAATCTGCGTCTCCTGAAACTACCTGACTTAACTTCCGGAAAAGTACAGAAAAGATTGAAAGATATACTTGGCGGCCTGTTATCGCAAGATGAAGATAACGCTCCTGATGATCTCAAGTGGCAGGTACCGACTGAAGCTAAACCCGATGACTCACAAAGAGAAGATCTTCTCTTTGCCATGAAAGTGGTAAAACATGTTAAATCTAACGCCATTGTACTAGTTAAGGATAAAGGTACTGTAGGTATAGGAGCCGGCCAAATGAACAGAGTGCAGGCGGCGAGAATAGCTATTAAGCAGGCGGGAGATAAGGCTAAGGGTTCTGTCTTAGGCTCTGACGCTTTCTTTCCTTTCCCGGATACAGTCGAGGAGGCTTATAAAGCCGGTGTTACTGCCATTATTCAACCGGGTGGCTCCATCAAAGATCAGGACAGTATTGACTTCTGTAATGACAAGAATCTGCCCATGGTTATAACCGGCGTGCGTCACTTCCGCCATTAGGAGAATCAAGATGAGAGAAAGTGGAGACATTGTTCTTGTAGTGGGGGGTGGAGGACGGGAACATGCCGTAATACATGCCCTGTCCAAAAGTCCGGAAATCGCTGAAATTCACTGCGCCCCCGGCAATGGCGGGATCGCGGAACTTGCCACCTGTCATCCTAAGGTCGCGGCGACAGACCTTGACGCGCAAGTCGAACTGGCTCTTAAATTAGATTGCGATTTAGTAGTGGTGACACCGGATGATCCCTTAGCTTTAGGCTTGGTGGACAGATTATCTGAAGTCGGCATTAGGGCTTTTGGTCCTACGGCAGCCGCGGCAAAGCTGGAATCCAGTAAGGTCTTTGCCAAAGAGCTAATGCGAAGGCTAAATATTCCTACTGCCGATGCCCGGATATGTAGCGATATTCAAGAAGCTATTTCTTGTCTGCCAAGCTGTACTTATCCCTTGGTAATCAAGGCTGATGGTCTGGCCCAAGGGAAAGGCGTTCTGATCTGTCAAGATTATGATGAGGCTAAGACAGCGGTCAACAATATTATGGAGGCAAGAGTTTTTGGCGCGGCCGGTGAGAGTATCTTACTGGAGGAATATCTAACCGGACCTGAGGTAACAGTTTTGTGTTTTTGTGACGGAAGTAATCTTGTAGCCTTGCCTACATCGAGGGATCATAAACGCATAGGGGATGGCGATACCGGCCTTAATACCGGCGGCATGGGTGCCTTCGCGCCGGTCGCCGAGATTGACGACAATTTGTTGCGGGAGATAATTAATACCATTTTCTTACCTGTGATTAGAGAAATGTCCCGCTTAGGCACTCCCTTTCAAGGCATACTCTACGGCGGCTTAATGCTGACCAAGAAGGGACCGTATGTAATTGAGTTTAACGCGCGCTTCGGTGATCCTGAAGCTCAATCTATATTGCCGTTGGTGAAGAGCGATCTATATACCTTAATGAAGGCTTGTTTAGATGGAGAGCTTGACCGGTTACGGCTACAGTGTTCAGATGAGTTTAGCTGTGTCGTTATGATGGCCTCTAAAGGTTATCCCGGGAAGTATCAGACGGGATTTGAGATTACCGGTTTAGATGATGTCGAACAAGCATATGTCTATCATTCCGGCACCAAAAGAGAAGCAAACAAATTTCTAACTGCCGGTGGTAGAGTGTTAGGAGTTTCTGCCCAGGGAAAAACATTAGATGAGGCAATTGATAAGGCCTATTTAGAATTAGGAAAAATTTATTTTGAGGATTGCGTCTATCGTCGTGATATCGGTAAAACCTAAAGGATATTTATGTTTCGTATAGCACTTTTCGGCGGAACTTTTGATCCTTTCCATCTCGCCCATCTGCGCATGGTTGAGCATATCTGGTCACTACAAATTTACGATCAGATTATTGTCATGCCTACCGGTCCGTCACCGCATAAAGAGAGACGTATCTCTTTCGCCGGCTATCGCTATGAGTCAGCCAGGTTAGCCGTGCGAGAATTTGAGGAAAAAGTTTCTGTCTCTTCTGAGGAGATAACTTCTCGTGGCGCCAGTTACACTATCTTCACAGTTAAAAAATTAAGAGATAAATTTATTAGTCTCTGTGGGGACGCTGTAAAGATTGATCTCTTAATCGGGTCTGACTCGTTGCAGACAGTCGAGAAATGGTACCAAGCTGACTTACTTCTTCGGAAAGTCGGTTTGCTGGTCGCTGTTAGAAACAAAGAGCTGATTAAAGAGATCAGGCTTAAGGCGGATAGCCTTCGTCAAAAATATGGGACCGAGATTAGACTGCTTGAACTGGAACCTTTAACCATATCCAGTACAGAAATAAGGGGACTCTTACAGGCCAATGAGAGTGCTGAGCATTTGCTGCCCGCTTCGGTGTCTTCGTTTCTTACTCAGAACAGAGTGTATTCCTTTGTTGAGGCTATGTCTGAGTTGAGTGATGAGAGCTGGGATTATCTACAAAGCTTGGAACAGATCCAGTGGCCTCTGTTAGATGAGGAGAGGAGAGTCCACGTTCTGAATGTAATGCAGTACGCGGTTGAATTGGCCCGGCTGCATGACGTTGATTTAAGAAAAACCGCGATAGCCGCTCTGTTGCATGACATCGCGAAATACCTGCCTCTGAAACAACAGTATGAATACGCGGGTGACTTTTTCGAGCAACTCAATGATAAGATCGTCCATGCTCCCGCCAGCGCCAACTTCGCGCGGGAACAACTTAATATCGAAGACGAGGAGATTTGGGCGGCTATCTGTTACCACACAACCTCACATCCTCAAAACAGTGATTTAGGTAAGATCATCTATCTGGCTGATAAGATTGAATACGGCAGGGAATACAAGTCCTTGCCGCCGATACGAAGAATGGCTGAAAAAGATTTAGATAGAGCTATGCTGCTTTGTATGAAGGAGGTCTTTGTCGCCCTATCCAGACAAGGTTTTCCAACGCATCCCTATAGTAAAGCCCATTATGAATCTATAATAAAGAAATACGCGTCTGATACGGATACTACACTACAAAAGGAGGATCGATAAATTGGAGCGAAATGCTAATCCGGAACCAACGACTACCAGAGCTTTACGACTGGCCAAAAGCATTGAGAACGTTTTGAACGCGAAAAACGGTCAAGATATAGAACTGCTAGAGGTTGATAAGAAAACTATTCTGGCTGATTACTTTATTTTAGCCAGTGGAACTTCAACCACACATGTTAAATCTTTGGCAGATGAAGTCATATTCCAAATGAAAGAAGAGTATGATCGTATGCCCGGACATATTGAAGGACAAGACGGAAACCGCTGGATTCTACTGGATTATGGCGATATAGTCGTTCATATTTTCCATCCGGAAGAAAGAGTTTATTATAGTCTTGAACGTCTTTGGTCATCAACTCAAAACCAGCGTGAAAGCGATAATATAACTTAGGAGCTGATCCGGAAAAGCCCGAGCTAAAGTATAATGGTCTCCGGCGAGACAATTATAGCGTCTGCTCTCTATTGTCGATTAATGCCGCGTTTTATAATTTTTTTCAGCTTATATGCTCAGTCTCTTGTGTAATGCTGTGCGTGAAGAGAGGTTTAGCGTATGAAAAATAATCCGCGACAGCCTAAACGCTGGTTAATAATATTGATATTAATTGTCCTCATAGTCTCCCTTTTCCACTATGTTCCAAGATTGATAAGACAATTCCTTGTCACTGGCGGGGAAGAGGAGATCATCTTTCTCAATACTGAAAGCAGTGCCACAACAAAGGCTAGCTCTAAGCACAAGAATAATAATTTTTCAGAAGAGTTGTTGAGCTCGGAATTGATACCGGTATATATTACAGGTGAGGTGAAAATACCCGGCGTCTATCGCGTTAAAGAAGGTCAGATTCTCGATGATCTGGTTTCGCTGGCCGGTGGGTTAACCGCAAAGGCCGCGCCTACAGCGGTAAATCTAGCATGTGAGCTAAAAGCAAATCAACTGTACCGGATTCCTTCCCAAGATGAGCTGGCCGCGAATCCGGATTTATATTTTAAAGACTCAGCTACCGCTGAAGAATTCGCCAATAATAAAATTAATATAAACACCGCTAACCAAATTGAACTGGAAACACTGCCGGGCGTTGGTCCGGCCACGGCCCAAGCTATAATTAAGTATAGAGATCAGCATGGCCCTTTTCAGGCCACGGAGGACATAATGCTAATCCCCGGTATCAAAGAAGCCAGATTTCGTAGCCTGGAAGATTTAATCACAGTTGATCAATAGTTAGAGGCAATTAATTAACCGGTTGACAGATCAGAGCTTGATCGCTAGAATGTTCAGGCATGCGCCTGATACGGTGGAATTAGCTCAGGTGGTTAGAGTGCCAGGTTGTGGCCCTGGAGGCCGTGGGTTCGAATCCCATATTCCACCCCATTATACATTGGGATGTAGCCAAGCGGTAAGGCACGGGACTTTGACTCCCGCATGCGAAGGTTCAAATCCTTCCATCCCAGCCATGTTGACCCACTAGCTCAGGCGGTAGAGCATCTGACTTTTAATCAGGGGGTCTGGAGTTCGAATCTCCAGTGGGTCACCACAGTAAGGGGGCGGTAACCGCCCCCTTGCTGTTAGATTTTCATTAGGGGCCGACCATGCAACTATTCAAGCAGTTTACAAAAATTAATCTCTTCCATGATATTCAAAGCTTTGCTACAACAGTAAAAATTGATGAGAAGGACTTTATTTTGGCGACAAAATCTGTCTTTGAAAAGCATTTGCGAGTATTAAATTTACCCGCGCATATTATTTTCAGATCAGATTATGGTCATTCTGAACCTACTGATATCATGACAGACGCGTTAATTGAGGATTTTCGTAAGACAGACTGTAAACGAATTATCGCGATTGGCGGCGGCTCAGTTATTGATATGGCAAAAGTTCTTATGCTAAAGAGTGAGGGAAACACCGAAGATATTTTTCTGAGACGAGTCCCCATCATAAAGGAACATCAATTGATCGCGGTGCCCACAACCTGTGGCGCGGGTAGTGAAGTGTCTTCCGTGTCAATAGTTTCGCTTACGCGCAAGAGCACGAAAGTAGGTCTGGCTGATGATGCCATAACCCCTGATTACGCGGCTCTGATTCCAGACTTACTCACTGATATGCCTTACAATATCTTTGTAACCAGCGCCATTGACGCCTTGATACACGCTATTGAATCCTTTGTCTGCCCTAAGGCTAATCGATACACCGATCTATTCAGTGAAGAGGCTACCCGAACAATTGTCAAAGGTTTTAGCTCCATTAGGGCTGAGGGCAAAGAGGCTAGATATAGATTATTTGAAGATTTCCTGATCGCCAGTAATATGGCCGGTATTGCTTTCGCGAACGCGGGCACCGGCGCGGTCCACGCCATGAGTTATCCTCTAAGCACAAAATATGGAGTTACCCATGGTGAAGCATGTTATCAGATGTTTACGGCGGTTTTTCAAGAATATCAGCAACAAAAGCCTAAAGGTAAAATACAGAGAATTATACTTTTATTGGCAGACATTTTGAATTGCGAAACCGCGGAAGTTTTCTTTAAATTAGAAGAATTGCTACAAAATATTATTCCCAGACAACCACTACGAGAATACGGAATGAAAGAAGAAGAAATAGAAGAGTTCGCTGACAATGTTATAGAGTTACAGGAGCGTCTCTTGAGTCAAAGTTATGTCCGCTTTAGTCGCGAAACGATGTGCCGTATATACCGCGCTCTCTTCTAATAAATAGGGTTATTGACTCACAATACACAATATATTAGGAGACAATAACCCTTAGTTTTGCTACCGGATTAATAATTAGCCGGCTAGTATTCTGGTCGGAGTGAGAAGACTTGAACTTCCGGCCTCTTGGTCCCGAACCAAGCG
>DUNL01000200.1 GCA_012839385.1 Clostridiaceae bacterium | reverse complement strand
TTCCTTAGACATATCTCTTATGCCTGTTTCAAGTTTTGATAATTGTGTATCTGTTGCATCTACCGTCTTTATTACTCCTGCAAAAGCAGATTCAAAATCTATAGCAGTCTTAGTAGCTTTTGCAGGAGTAATAAAGACGGTAGATGCAACAGATACACAATTATCAAAACTTGAAACAGGCATAAGAGATATGTCTAAGGAAATACCTGCAAGTGCAACTGCAATATCAGAAGTAGCTGAAGCTGCAGGGCAATTAGGGATAGAAACTGATAATATTCTAGGGTTTACCCGTGTAATGATTGATTTAGGAGAGGCTACAAATCTTTCTGCAGATGAAGCAGCTACAGCTTTGGCAAGACTTGCTAATATTACTGGTATGAGTCAGCAAGATTTTGATAGATTAGGATCTACTATAGTTGATTTAGGCAATAATTTAGCCACCACAGAGGCAGAAATCGTGGCTATGGGGCTAAGGCTTGCTGGAGCTGGATCTCAAATAGGACTTACAGAGGCACAGATAATGTCTTTTGCTGGTGCTTTAAGTTCCGTTGGTATTGAAGCAGAGGCAGGAGGTTCTGCTTTCTCCAAAGTAATGATTGACATGCAACTAGCAGTAGAAACTAATTCAGAAAGGCTTAAAGAATTCGCAGATGTAGCAGGAATGAGTGGAGAAGAATTTAGAAGAGCATTCCAGGAAGATGCAGCAGGGGCTATAATTGCATTTATTCAAGGCTTAGGAACAGCAGAAGAAAGAGGATTATCTGCTATTAAAGTACTTGATGATATGGGTATATCAGAGGTTAGGTTAAGGGATGCATTATTAAGAGCATCGGGAGCAAGTGACGTATTTACAGAATCTCTTGAAATTGGAACTAATGCTTGGGAAGAGAACACAGCATTGACAAAAGAAGCAGAACAACGATACAAGACTACTGCTAGTCAGATTGAAATAGCTAAAAACTACTTAAAAGATGCAGGTATAACTATAGGTGAAATAGTAGTTCCTCATATAGTTAAGCTGGCTGAAGGTGCCAAGAATTTAGCAGAATGGTTTAGTAAGTTAAATCCTGAAACACAAGAAACAATAGTTAAGATGGCAGGATTAGCTGCAGCAACAGGACCAGTTTTATATGCTGGTGGCAAAATGGCAAATGGTCTAGGCTCTATCATAGGTTTATTCAATAAATTTGGCGTAGGTGCAAAGGTAGCTACTACTGCTGCAGGAGCATTAGGTGGTGCTGGTGGGTTAGGTAGTGTTGTTGCTACTGGAACTAAAGCAGGAGGTACTATAGCGACTTTAGCTGGTGGAACTGCAGGCACTGGTGGATTGTTAGGAGGACTTAGCACTGGATTAGGCACAAGCTTAGCGGCAATGGGTCCATGGGCGACAGGTGCAGCTGCAGTAGCAGGAGCAGGGTATCTTATATATAAGGAGTTAAATGAGAGGGTAATACCTGAAATAGAGATATTTGATGAAACAATATCTGAATCTACTAAAAATGCAGTAGGAAACTTCCTAGATATGGAGAAAAATGTGACTACCTCCTTAAATCAATTAGCTTGGAGTGGTGAAGAGGTAACAGGGGAAATGGCTGAAAGTATTATAGGCAACTTTGAAGAAATGAAAGAACAAGTAGTAGAGAAATTAGAAGAACAAAAAGAAGGTGCATTAAAATCCATAAGTGAAATGGTAGAAAAGT
>DUNL01000068.1 GCA_012839385.1 Clostridiaceae bacterium | reverse complement strand
GATCATCCTGCTAATCGCCGCTATAGCGATTATCAATACCGTGATTCTGGCGGCCCTAGAGAGGATGCAGGAGATCGGAATGATGAGGGCCCTGGGCTTGCAGACTAAGGAGATCATCTACGTCTTTGTCATGGAGTCTACTGGCATAGGCGTTTTGGGTGGAGTGATAGGCGTGTTCTTGGGGTTGATCGGGGTTTGGCTGTATGTCCACTATGGCATAGACTTCTCGGCGATGGTCGATGTAGATATGGCTTCCTTTGGGGTACCGGTGCTCGGCAGAATGTACGGTGTGTGGAACCCAGGTGCTTTTGTGACGGTCTTTTGTTTTGGAGTCGGTATCTCCTTAGTCTCCAGCATCTTGCCGGCTTACTGGGCAGCAGCTAAGGATCCGGTCCAAGCGATCTATCACCGCTAAAGGAGGGCAGCGAATGTTTCTTTTCAGAATCGCTTTCAAGAATTTGTTTAGGCACAGATTGAGGACACTTGTCTCCATTATAGCGATTGCTTTTTCGGTTTTGATCGTGGTATTTGCCAGAGGCTATATTCTGGGGATGATTGACTCCATGACTATAGATCACATCCACTACAACTCGGGACACATCAAGATAGCTAATCAAGAGTATATCGAGCAAGAACGGCTGCTGCCCCTCAATTATCCGGTGGAGGGCTTTGAAGCCGAGGGAATTGACGAGATGATTGCGGGCCTGCGGGAGATAGATGATGTGAAGATGGTGATTCCCAGGCTGAAATTTGGGGCTATGGTGAGCACAGGAGATGAGCTTATCGCCATGAGCGGCTGGGGTGTTGACCCCTACCAGGAGCTCGCCTTTACCAATATCTCAGATTACCTGATCGAGGGGAGAATGATAGAACTCGGTCAGCTGGAGGTGGTAATGGGCACTGGGTTACTTGAGAAAATCGACCGCAAAGTAGGCCAGAAGGTGACGATTGTATATAATACTGCCTTTAACTCCCTAAGCGGAGCCACCTTCAGGATTGTTGGCAGGCTGCAGAGTGGCATCAAATTGCTCAATGACATAGTCTTCTTCTTACCGCTAGATGAAGCCCAGCGTCTTCTGTATATGGATGGTCAGACCACAGAGCTCTTGCTCGTGACCTCGGATATAGAAACGAGTGATCAGGTGTTGCCCAAAGTGAAGACCTTTCTGGCCCAGCGGGGCGGGGCGGATAACTATGTGGCCTTAGGTTATCGAGAAACCAGTGATCTTATCCCTTGGATGGATCTGGCGGAGCTGATCTACAATCTGATCTATATTTTCCTAGTGCTTTTGGCCAGCATTGTGGTCATTAACACCATGATCATGATCGTCAAGGAAAGGACTAGGGAGATTGGTATGATGGCTGCATTAGGATTGGAAGGCAGAAGCATAATGCAGCTTTTCCTGATTGAAGGGGGCATTATGGGTATCATCGGTAGCGCTATCGGTGCTGTGCTGGGAGCTCTACTGAATGGATACTTTGCCAGAACCGGCATGGACTTTACTTCGACTACGGAGGGTTTCAGTTCAGATATCGTTTTTGACGCGATGGTTTACCCAGTATCCTCTGTTGGTAATACAGTTTTCGCTTTTATTCTAGGGGTTATGATTGTCATCCTGGCCTGTATTGTTCCGGCCCGCCAAGCAGCTAAATTGGAGCCCACGGAAGCAATGCGGGGAGTTTAGGGTTAGGGGAGCTTGGATCAGAAAGAAGGGGTTTACTGTGAAAAAGCTAATTGGATTGCTCAGTAGTCTCCTGTTGGTTGCACTGCTGACAGCTTCAGTGGCAAGTGCCATGACCGCGGATGAGATTATTCAACGCCGGGATCACAATGAATATGTGGAAACCGCCATAGTTGAGTCGGAAATGGTGATCGTCAGTGGCAATCGCAGAATCACCAAGACCATGATCTCCTATGGGGAGGATGATAATGCCCTGACGGTGTTTACAGATCCCCGGGACCGGGGAACAAAGTTCCTCAAGAGAGGTGACGATCTGTGGATGTTTTTCCCCGATGCAGAGGATCTCATCAAGATATCCGGACATATGCTGAGCCAAGGGATGATGGGGAGTGATTTTTCCTATCAGGATATTATGGAGTCAGATAAGCTGACGGAGTTATACACTTTTGAACTCCTAGGTGAGGAAGAGCTGGACGGCCGGCAGTGTTATGTTTTGGAGGGCACTGCCATGGAGGGAGAAGAAGTGTCGTACTACCGCAGGAAGTCCTGGGTGGACAAAGAGCGGTTTATCGGCTTAAGGGAGGAGCTCTATGCCCGCAGTGGACGGCTGCTTAAGGTGATGAGCGTCACAAAGGTGCAGCAGTTCGGGGATCGCTGGTACCCAGTGGAGTCAGTAATGGAAGATAAGTTGCGTAAGGATACCAGAACTGAGTTTGTCCTGAAATCCATTGAGTTCAATCCGGAGATCCCTGCTGGTACATTCACCCTGGAGAACCTACGGTAAGGGGTTGTCATAGATGCGGAAGTTATTAAGTCTGACTCTTGTTTTGTTAGTGGCTCTAGCTTTCCCTGGTGCTGCCTTTGCCCTGGAATGTGGGGGTGAGGTGGGAGTTCTTTGGTCTGGGGTCCTAGACGGTAGTGGCGGGCTGGATCGTGAAGTGGCGGAGAGCTTGGATGTGGAATTATTCTTTCCCCCGGTTGGCAAGGGAGAGCTTCGGTATGAATTTAGGGTTACGAAACCACTACAGGGCCTC
>DUNL01000009.1 GCA_012839385.1 Clostridiaceae bacterium | reverse complement strand
GACGCGCACGCTTGAGGGGCGTGTGGTTTACCGTGCGGGTTCGATTCCCGCCGACCGCACCATAAGTCTTGCGACCGAAAAGGGGCAAGACTTTTTTATTTTTTTGTTCTTAGTTGTCTGATACGAAAATCCAGATTAGCTTACAGGCAGTATCACTTTCATTTATGCTTTCATGAACTTCGCCTGCCGGAATATTACAGCTCATACCTTCTTGCAGATAAAATTCTTCTTCGCCAACAATAACCTTTAATGCCCCTGATAAAATATAAGAGTATTCATGATGTTCATGTGCCGCGGGAAGAGAGTGTCCTCCTGGGGGAAAGACCGCTAACCCCATCTCAAATCCTAAGTCGGGCGCGCGATATAGACCAGTCATTATTAGACCGTCAGGTCGTACTTCTTGTTCTAAATCTTCCGGTTTTCTCACTTGCATAATAATCTCCTTAAAATAATCTGGCACCGGAGAAAGAGATTCCGGTGCCATTGTTGCCTTATCTCATTAACACGGACAGGCTATAATTTGCTTAATCTTCCGTTTTTACCCCAGCCTTAGCGTTGAGAAAAAGGTCAGGAGTAAAGGGATGAAGTGGATTAGATTTTGCTCGGAAATAGGTCAGAACATAATAAACTAATCCGGTTATTAGATAACTTTGCACAGCCGGTATACCAATCTGATAAACGTATTGAGTAACATAACCAATGCCCAGGCCTATCACCAAAGCAATAGTGGCCACCCAGTTCCAGCCCGCTCTGTCGCGCCAGTTATTCTTATTTAAGATCAAGACATCTACAACCATTATTGATCCAACCGGCGGGAACAGTAACGAGGTCAGAATCAAGAAACCCTGGAAATGATCAAGAATTCCTAGAACCGCGACTAAGAGCGCGATACCTATAGCTATTGAGGTTGTAATCTTACGTCCTCTCTCTGTCTTGATATCGGCCATATTGCAAGCGCTCAAGCCCAGAGAATAACCATTGACCAATTGTGATGTCCATTGTGCCAGCCACAGTACAATAAAGCCCCACCAGCCGAAGCCGAGATCATTCATGATAGCTACGATATCATAGGTATTTCTGCCTGTACCCATCGCTGCACCCATCAGGAAAAGCAAAACTCCGGTAGACACTACACCCAGAGGCACCATAAAGGCATGTTTTTTCTCCGGTTTAACATTTCGAGTATAGTCAGCCATTATTATCATCTGACTGACATTAGTACCTACAAGTACACCGATCGCGTCCTGTAGATTGATTTCTTGACCGGGCGCGGGAGTATAATTCCAAATTGTGCTTAGACCCACATCCTTAATGGCCAGATAAAAAGCCGCCACCAGGAAAAGCAAACCGGCAGGCACAGCAATATAGTCGACAATTTTTATTGAGGTATAACCTAATACCGCGGGAATCGCGAAAATTACGCCCGCCACGATCGTCAACGCAACAAATGCCAGTTTATTAGTAGTGTAGTCGATATTAAACAATGAACAGAGGGCATTCCCAGTCACCGCTGTTTGTATAGCCCACCACCCCAGAACATTAAAGGTAATTATTCCGGAGACAAGAGTTCTTGACTGCATAGCGCCAAACGATGAGCGGGTAATCGCCGTCGCGGATCTACCTGTCGCGGCACCAACCAGGCTATTCAGCGCATCCGTGGGCCAAGTAATCAGCAGCATTACTGCAATGACTGTCAGCAAGAACCTTTTCGTTCCTAAACCGGAAGCGACGCCCGCCCCACCCATAATAACGCTGATGGTAAATTCACATCCTGCCCATACTATGGCAGCTGGAAGCCAGCTTTCGCGCTTGTCCAGTGGGATCGGCGTCAAACCGGCTTCATTAATGTTGAGATCAACGTTTGATGATTCTTTTCCAGTACCCATAATGTATCCTTTCTATTGACGAGCCTGTTTTGTCGCCTCCTCATCAAGCTGGCCACTCTTCTCATCAATAATAACGCCATAATCTTCTCGCGCTTCTTCAACGGTAATCATTTCATCACGTAGATCCCGCAAGACAGACTCGACAGGTCTTTGCTTGGGATCTCCGTAGCCACCGCCACCGCCAGTAATAAACCTTACCAGGTCACCCTCTACCAAGGGCTCATGTGACCAAGTGGCACGAGTTGTCGGACTGCTGCCATCGGCCTTGAATAAGGTTACGCCGTTGGGAGAACCATCCTTGCCGCCCGCGAAACCCCAGGGCGGATACTTAAATCTACTGGCGATAGTTGTAAGCTCAGCATTAGAATTCAAAATCCTGTAATCTCGGAACAGACCCTTGCCGCCACGATACTCACCGGCTCCTGAAACAGGGTTAAAGGCAAACTGTTCTACTCTGAGCGGATATCGGAATTCACAGACTTCAACCGGAATGATATAGGTTTCCCCATCACAGATAGCCACCAGACCGTTTTCACCATCTTTGTTATAGCCGGCTCCCCAACCACCCGCCTGTGGTTCACTGAGAACAAACGGGGCTCCGGTTTTGTCATCGATGCCACCGATAATCGTGCCCACAATAGAAAGGAAATGGCCGGCGGGTACTCTCTCCGGAACAACAGGAGCCATGGCTTTAAGAACCACATCCGTCAAAATCTGAATCGGCTCCCAGTCACTGGCTACAGGATAGGGCTTAGTAGCGTTGAAGAGGCAATTTTCCGGCGCGATAACTTTGATAGGACTATAGAAACCGTCATTCGCGGCGGTATGTGGTGACACTAATGCCTGATAGACTATTCTGGCCCCTGACAACGCGCCATAATAAGAGCAATTGATAGGCGCGAATACCGCGCTACCTGTTCCTGTAAAGTCCATCTCAAAGGTATCGTCAGTAATGGTTACTTTTACTTTGATAGGAATATCGTCTACATCATTAGAATTAGTATCCAGAACATCCTCAGCGTAGAAAGTACCTTTAGGCATTTTCTCCAATTCCAACAGGGCTAGTTTGCGCCCATTCTCCAAGATGTACTGTAAACTCTCCAGAACATGATCGCGCCCGTATTTGGCGAAGATTTCCTGGATTCTACTATCAGCCGTCTTGAGGGCAGCGGTCTGAGCGTATAGATCGCCCAAAGTCATATCCGGGGTACGACAATTGGCGCCAATAATATCTTTGACAGATTCGTTAAAGACACCTTGATTGTAAATACGAATATCCGGCAGAATTAAACCTTCCTGGAAGATCTCTTTGGTATCGGTCGCCCAACTGCCCAGATTGGTACCACCAATTTCGTTCCAGTGCCCTTTATTAACAGCGAACATAACTAACTCATCCTCATAGAATATGGGCAACACCGCGGCAACATCACAAAGGTGAGTACCGGATCCGGTATAAGGATCGTTGGTCAGAAACATATCTCCGGGTTTAATATTTTCTTTGCCAAATTTGTTAATAACAGCCTTGGCTGAAAAAGTAATGGCTCCTAAGAACATGGTCGCTCCATTGGCCTGACCGATGAGGCTTCCGTCAGCATCGGTTAAACCACAGGCATAGTCAAGTACTTCATAAATGATCGTACTTTGACTTGTTCTGCCCCAGGTATAGAACATCTCATCCGCGGCAGCCAATAAACTTTGCGAAATATTCTCACGAGTAAATGGATCAAGTTTTTTCTTCATTGTTATTCCTCCAAATTACTAATGATCAGATTTCCAAGATCATCAACAGTTAATTCTTGTCCGGGACACATTACCGTTACCGATTTGCTTTCCTCAATAATTGCCGGACCTAGAATTGTGTGACCGGGCTCAAGTAACGCGCGGTCATAGACCGGACTTAGTATTTTGCCATCACCTTCGTAAATAACCTCTCGTTTACCTTTCAAAGCTTCTTCCAGTTTCCTACCGGTAACCGCGAGTTTTTTAACTTCCGGCTTGGCCACTACGCCAAACACCGTCATATTGAAACTCACGAATTCCACCGGAGCATCTTCCAGCTTAAATCGGTAATTCTGATAATGGAGATCATCAAAGTTTTTCCTGGCCAGCTCCAAAGCATCCGCGTCAAGCAGACCGGCGCTGACAGGAGTTACAACTCCATGCTCCTGACCGATATAACGCATTTCGGCAGATCTTTGCATAAGCAGTTTTTCTTTGGGAATATCCTGCTTGGCGAATATCTCCTCGGCTTGAGCTTCCATCTGAGTGTAAGTGTCGTTAATTACGTTGAGATCCGCTCCGGTCACCGGCATAATATTGGTCTGCATGAAATCTTGTCGCAGATCGGAAACCAACATGCCCCAGGCTGAGAAAGTACCGGGCAGATTAGGAACAATAACCTTTTTAACTTTTAATTCTTTCGCGAGTTGGGGGCCAAAGCCTGCTCCGTTGCCTCCTTGAACCAACATGGCAAAGTCTTGCGGATCATAGCCTCTCCTTACCGAAATAAGTTTAAGCGCGTTCAGCATATTACTATTGGCAGTCTGAATAATTCCTTCGGCGGCGGCTTCAATGCTGATGTCAAAGAAATCAGCGATCGGCTTGACCGCCTCACGGGCCTTTTCAACATTGACCTGGAAGGAACCACCCAGGAAATTATCCGCGCTGATGCGCCCGATGATTAGATTAGCGTCCGTTAAGGTCGGCTCTGTGCCTCCTAAATCATAGCAGGCCGGACCCGGGTGGGCTCCCGCGCTTCTGGGTCCAACTTTGAGTACGCCGACCTCATCAATCCAAGCAATCGATCCACCACCGGCACCAATTTCAATAATATCAACGACCGGAGTTTTTACCGGATGTCCAGCGAAAAAAGGAGTCCATTCTAATTTGTACTCGGTCGTAACATTTACTTTCCCCTTATTGATCAGAGAAGTTTTGGCCGTTGTGCCACCAACGTCAAAAGTAATTATATTGGGCTCGTCCATTATCTCGCCCATAGCGGCAGCGCCGATAACACCACCTACGGGTCCTGATTCAATCAGATTGATGGGTATCTCTTTGGAGCGGGTGAAAGTAGCGGTCCCGCCGTTACTGAGCATCGCATATGGCTCGCCGATCAGGTTTTTCGCGTGTAGATGCTCTTCTAAAGTATCCAAGTACAATTTAGTTGCCGGCATAACATAAGCATTCAAAACAGTGGTGCTGGTTCTCTCATACTCACGCCAGATACGAGCTAGATTAGAAGAAGTACTAATCGGGATACCCGGTAGCTCTTCTTTTAAGATCTGCTCAGCGCGTTCTTCCGCGGCGGAATTCTTATATGAATGCAAGAAAGAGATGGCCACTGCCTCAACGCCTTTGGCTTTCATATCTTGAGCGACGCGCCTGACCTCATCTTCATCCAGCTCCTTCAGCACCTCTCCATCAAAGGCAACTCTCTCATCAGCCTCATAGCGAAGATACCTGGGCACATAGGGGACAGGTTTCTTATAGAAATAGTTATACATATCAGGACGATTAGCGCGACCAATATCTAAAACATCTCTAAAGCCCTTAGTTGTTAGCAACGCTGTCTTAGCTCCACTCCTTTCCGTAACAGCGTTGATGACTACTGTTGTTCCGTGCACAAAATAAATCACTTCCCTCAGGTCAATACCCGCGATGTCAATCGCTTGTTCAACGCCACGCGAGAAATTATCCGGGGTAGTATGTGTCTTTTCCTCAATGATTTCTCCTGTCTTCTCATTAAGGCAAACAAAGTCGGTAAAAGTACCTCCGATGTCTACTGCGACTCTTAAGGACATATCTCAACCTCCTCACTTTTATGAATTTAAAGTCCCTAGACCAGTCCTAATTAAAAAATACAATTTTGCCGACTAATAATCGGCAGGACAATTCTTATCAATTGCGAATAATCCGCTCCTTACTAAAACGCGCCTACTTTGTTGCAAAAAAATGGCCTGAAGATTATTAAGGTCTATATAATCTTTATAATCTTTCGCGCAAAAATATTTACTATTTACAAAACTAATTGAAATCACCTCCTCGGTTTCGCAAGCTTGTTCCAGCAAAATATGAGGATTTATTCGAAGGTAGTAATAAAAATTATACACAAAAAACAATTTGACCACAAGTAAAATTAATATTCTCGGGGCTATAATATGACTTTTTGCGTATTATAGCTTAATTATAGTTATATCTTATCGCAATATTTATAATTGTTGCCAAGCTATATATTACGCTAATTATTTAAATATAATCTTATAAATAAGTTAACAGGATTTTGTAAAAAGTAAATATTTTAACTATATCAATAAAAAAGAGCGATTTATAAACAGTTTATAAATCGCCCTCAATTGTAAAGAATTTGTGAACATATGGTGGCAATGTCCGGTTTTGGCTGTTACAATATCGCCGGTTTAGAGCTTTGCTCTTTACTCTATTTGAGGACTATAACTTCTCTTCAGAGATCCTACCGCCTAAACTTAAAACTCTACTGTTTGTCCTACCTTTCCGGCCAATGCTAACTCATAAAGTTTTTTTGCCACGTAGAGATCAAGAAGACCCATGCCGACAGATTTAAAAAATGTCGTTTCACCTTGGACCGGCAATCTCCCTGTCTCCGTCTCCAACAGATCACCGATATAGCAGACCTGGTCTTTCGTGAAAAGTCCCTCTTTCAGAGGATAATAGAGATCGCCTGTTTCCTCTAAGGCAAAAGGCAATTCTATATAGACCTGATCCAGTAATTGCCAGATGCTGTCCGGAATCTCTCGCATTTCATGTTTATATGAGCCGATCGCTATAACACATTTACCTCTCAGCAGTTCTGGATAATCAGGCAAGACCGGTGATGTGGCGGGTGTGGCGGTAATAACGATATCACTTTTTTCAACCAGCTCCGCCGCGGAAGCGCAGACATCAATCCTGATCTCCTGATCATTCATCTCAGCTCTGAGACGAGAGATGTAACTCTCCCAGTCTTTATCGAACGCGTCATATAAATAGATCTGATCCAAGTCCCGGGCGGTAGCGGCATAAATAACCTGAGTAAAACCCTGTTGTCCCGCGCCGATAACCCCCGCCGACTTGCTGTCCGGCCGAGACAGATTACGCACACCGACCCCACCTACGGCTCCGGTCCGCAGTGCCGTCAAATAGCGACCATCCATAATTGAAACGGTCTTACCGGTATCAAGATCGTTAACCAGCATCAACCCGTCCAAATACGGATAGCCTTTGCTTGGATTATCCGGAAACAAAGTTAGGATTTTCGTGCCGAAAACATCGTCGGTAAAGCAAGGCATATAGAGAATGGTATCGCTGTCACGCACCACCGCTGTACGATCCGGCATCCAGAATTCACCACGACTGAAAATTCTGTAAGCCTCCTCGACATAATCGATCATCTGTGACCAGTTAACGACCCGTCTCATGTCCTTCTCATTCAGAATCAGCATTGACGCCTCCGCAGCTACAATATTTTTTAACGCTTTCCCGCCTGCACTTTCTTAAAGCGCGCGAAGCGGGGCAGACCTTCTGATTTTTCCTGTCTAGGTTCCCCTTGTATTAAGGGGAGAGCGTAATCAATATATTCAGATTTTAGACCATTACCTTCTTCGTTAATCCACTCCAGCGGCACTGTCTTCTCCTTATTGGCTACTTCCGCCAAGGGCATCTGAAAGGTCTCTATCTTATATTCTTCACCTTCGTGTCTACGGAAAGCCAACATAACGTCCGACGCGCCCTCTAGAGCGGCCCGGACTGATTCCACACCTACACGATAGGCTTCTTCAATATCAGTTCCGGACGCCAGATGAGAAGCGCTTCTTTGCAATAGCGACAATTCAATCGCGCGGTTTTTACCTTGTAGTTTCTCCGAGAGGTAATTGGCAAGAACCTGGGCTGTGCCTCCCAATTGTTTATGGCCGAAGGCGTCAACAGCCACTTCACTGACTAATTCCGGAATAAAGCGCCCATCCGGAGTTTGTACGCCCTCAGAGACCGCTATCATCACATTTCTGTTTCTGGAATAAATCTCGCTTACATCTTCCAGCATTCTTTTAGGATCGAAGCCTCGCTCCGGCAAATAGATTAAATCCGGTCCATAACCTTTGTACTGGGCCAAAGCAGCTGACGCTGCCAGCCAGCCGGCATGACGTCCCATAATCTCCAAGACAATAATCATGCCACGATCATAAACACGGGAATCCAAAAAAACTTCCATTGTGGTGGTAGCGACAAATTTGGCCGCGGAGCCGAAGCCGGGACAATGGTCGGTGCCCCAAAGGTCGTTGTCAATAGTCTTGGGAACGCCTATGACACGACACTCATAATCATTTTGCTCCAGATATCTGGCAATCTTATCACAGGTATCCATGGAGTCGTTGCCGCCATTATACAAAAAGTAGCGAATATTATATTTGCGGAAGACCTCTAAGATTTTTTTGTATTCCCTTTCATCTTGCTCCGGGTCTGCCAATTTATAACGACAGCTACCCAAAATCGAAGACGGTGTTCCCGAAAGCAGCTTAATTTCTTCGGGATCTTCTTGACCGATATCATAAAAATCCTCGTTAAGAACACCGACAATACCGTGTGCCGCGCCGTAGACTTTGTCAATAATGTCCGGGTGTTTAAATGCTTCTTCAAATACTCCGGCCGCGCTGGAATTTATTACCGCGGTCGGACCCCCTGACTGTCCGAAAATTAGATTCCCTTTTAGAGCTGTCATCGCTGTCCTCCTATCAAAACAACTATATCTGTTACCAAACCGTTCCTAATATCAACTATTGTATCTTCACACTATGCTAAATATAGCATAAATTATTCTCCCGCTAAGGTAAGGACTGAGTAAGTTCAATCTGAGACCTCAGTCGAAATAAACAATCTTGTTCCCCAACGCGATACAACCGGAGATAGGGCGCAGTGTTATTTGTTCCACAGCAGGGAAAGCAGTATTCAAAGCCGCTGTCAAAATCTCGCAACCCAGCCGTTCTCGCGCGGTAGTTATATCGGCTCTGTCAGCAAGACTCTGCCTAATCAGATCAAGATCGATATTTTGCTCATGATGGCCTCTGTTAATAAAGCAAAATAACACATCCTGATCACAATTATTGCCAAAAACATCCTCTCCTCTCAGCATGAAACGCGCGAAACCGAACAAGTCATGCTTGGCCAGCAGAGGCAAATAATAACCGCTTCGTACAACAGGCTTAGCGCGCAATTGACCTAATCTGCGGAAAAGCGCGGTTAGTTCCGGTTCCGGTTCACGCCAAGGAAAGGTCGATCTGTTAAAAGGGTCGCCGTACCCCTCTACGGCGCGTTCGTCGCCATAATAAATTGAGGAACAACCGGGATAACAAGTCTGTATCACATAGGCCAAGAGAAGCAACTTCTCACCCATTTCTCTTTCGCCGTCAGTAAGTTCCAGCCGGCTTTGGAGCTCACGATTACAAGGATCCTCAACACCGGCAAGGGCGGTAATAGCCCTGACCGTATCATGGCTGGAGATCAAATTAAGATTAGTGTAGAAAATGGGGAGCGGGTAGTGCTCACGAATTATTTCCAAAGAACGCAACATAGTTTCAGCATTGATATTGCCACGTAAAAACTTGACAACAGATTCGCGAAAGGGATAGCCCATGATCTGGTGATGCGTGCGACCAAAGATAAAATCACGATAACTGCCATAACTATGCTTGGAACTGGCGTCTTCCCAGACTTCACCCAGTAAAGCCGCTTGCGGATCTTCTCGCTCCAGGCAGTGGCGAACAGCGCGAATAAAGCTATCAGGAAGTTCATCAGATACATCAAGACGCCAACCTGACACGCCCAGTTTGATCCATTTAGCGATAACTCCCTCCGGACCGGTTATATAGTTTAGGTAACTGAGATCAAGCTCCTTAACATTCGGTAGCTCGGTAAAGCCCCACCAAGATTCATAACTCAGTTGTCCATCGTGCAGATAGAGATCATACCAACTGCTCCAAGGAGAAGAGAGATTTTCTTTAATAGATTGCACCGCGCCTGCTTCAGGATAGCGACCATGAAGGTTAAAGTAACGGCTGTCAGCCCCGGTATGACTGAAAACTCCGTCCAGCATCAACCGTATGCCCAGTTTTTTTGCTTCCTCGCATAACTGCTCAAGATCAGATTGCGTGCCGAGCATCGGGTCTATCTGCTCATAATCACCGGTATCGTAACGGTGGTTAGACCTAGCTTTAAAGATGGGGTTAAGATAAATGACATCAACCCCCAGCTCTTTCAGATAAGGCAGCTTCTCAGTAATGCCCTTTAACGTGCCCCCGTAAAAATCCGTCGCGATATATCCCGTCTCAGAATTACCTTGAAAGTCTACCGGTGAGTCCCAAGCGGTATGGAAAATGCGCTCAGGAAGAGCGCAAAGCTTTCGCATTTTGTCAACGCTGTAGTCCTGGCCACGCGCGAAGCGGTCAGGAAAAATCTGGTAAAAGACCGCGCCGGGTAACCAGTTTGGCACCCTCAATTCCTTACTAAATACGGTAATCTGCCAGCGATCCTGAAATGGTTTTAATGGATTGGGCAGATAGGGCTCCTGACTGATAAGATTAGTGCCGCTAGATGAGGAGTAGTCAGGAACTACCCATATTTGACCTTGATCTGTGTCAATTCGAAAACAATAAAAAAAGAGAGCGGGTTCCAAGGGCATAACTATATCTATTTCATACCAGTGATTGGAAGAACTGCCTAGGTTGCCCGGAAGCGCGGGCATGGCCGAGACCTTGCGCATACCGGTTGTGTTATGAAAAAATTGGTAGAGTCCATAACTATAGCAGAGTTGAACTCGATTAATAAATTGTCCCGCAGGCAAAATACATATTCTTAATTTTACTTTGGTTCCGGTAGGAACCGCGCCATAGGGTTCCTTGAAAATGCCCAACCCTGATCTATGTTCTATTCTCATACAGAACCATCATTTCTATTATTTTTCCTTACGTTCAACAGCTAACAACTCCTCATAGAGAGCTAAATATTCCCTAGCTGAATTGAGCCAGGAATAGTTTCCGGTCATGGCCGATTCAACCAGATTAGCCCAAGCTACAGGCTCCTTATTATAGATAGCGACCGCGTTTTTCGTCGTATACAAAAGCTCATGCGCGTTGATGTTGAGGAAGCCAAACCCATTGCCTGTGCCTTCATAACGGTTGTAGGCTTGGACTGTATCAGCAAGTCCTCCGGTCTGTCTGACAATAGGTAAACTTCCGTAACGCATGGCGATCATCTGCGAGAGACCACAAGGCTCAAAGAGAGAAGGCATCAGGAAAAGATCAGAGGCAGCGTATATCTGACGTGCTCTAATGGCGTCAAATTCGATCAGTGCCCTAACCTGGCGAGGATAACGCGAAGCCAGCTCCCGAATCTGATACTCATAATGATCATCACCGGTACCCAGAACAACTAAATGAGCCTTAGTACTTGTCAGCAGCTCATCTCCAACACGCAAGAGCAAGTCAAGACCTTTTTGATTAGTTAATCTGGTAATCATCGCCAACAAAGGTCGATCCTCTTTGGAGCTAAAACCTAGATCCTGTTTCAGAGTTTTCTTACAGAAAGCCTTCCCGGTCAGCCAGTTAGTGACATCATAATTCATAGGTAGAGCGGGATCTCTAGAGGGATCGTAAACCTCGGTATCTATGCCATTTAAGATTCCGACAAGTTTCCAGCGCTGGGCAGCCAGTATACCGTTTAGTCCCTCTCCGAAATAATCTGTCAAAATTTCCTCAGCATAGGTCGGTGATACTGTAGTAATACGATCACTGTACATAATTCCCGACTTGAGGAAATTAGCGACACCATCCTTCAGAACACCTGCCTCTGAGAAATAGTATTGGGGCAATTCAAGCAAGTCTTGAATCCTTTCCCGTCCATGGATACCCTGGTATTTTAGATTGTGAATCGTGAGAACAGTTTTCATAGAGCTGTGATAACCGTTATTCTTATAATGTGATTCTAACAGAACCGGTATCATGGCCGTTTGCCAATCGTTCAGATGTAATATATCCGGTTCGAAACCCATGGGTTCACCCAACACCTCAAGGACCGCGCGTTGAAAAAAGGAGAATCTTTCAATGTCGAAAGAATAATCAAGATAGATCGCGTCATGGCCAAAATAGAATTCATTATCAATCAGATAGACCGGAACATCGCCTATTTGCATGCGGAAAAGTCCACTATACATAGTGCGCCAACCGATGCGGATCATGGCCCAGCGCATAAATTCTAATTTATCTTCGTACTCCAGTTTTATTTGTCTATAAAGGGGGATAATAATTCTGGCATCATGCCCTATTTCACGCAGAGCGTTAGGCAAGGCGGCAATAACTTCACCCAACCCGCCTGTATGCGCTAAGGGACTCATTTCAGAGCTAACAAACAGGATTTTCATAGCATACTCCTTTTCATCGCTAGTAATAGTTGTAATTGCTTAAAAGTAGCCCTTATGTCTCTCAACGCTGATTTGCAATCAAACTAGAGCTCCTTTGCCTATCAAGATCGGATAATCAGGTTGACCTTTTAGTTCAACGCCGCTACGCACTACGCAATCTTTGTCGATGATTACGTGATTAAGCACAGCCCCGTCCTGAATTATCACGTCTTGGAAAATAATTGAGTTCCTAACTACGCTGTATCTACCCATATCCACACCGCGGAAAAAGACACTGTCCGATACATCGCCCCGCACGCGACAGCCATCAGAGGACAAGAGATTCTTCACTTTGCAACCCTCTTCAAATTCTGCCGGGGCCTCATTTTTTACCTTTGTAAAGACCGGTCGTTCCGGACAAAATAGATGATGAAGGAATTGCGGCTTCAACAATTTCATACTGGCACCAAAATAGGAAGCGACTGAATTGATACGTAATGAAAAGCCCTGATGTTCGAAACCTCTGATATCTAATTCAGGATACATACGCAATAATCTAAGCTGTGAAAACTCATTGTGTCCTCTGGCAATAGCTGACTGCAGCAAATTGACAAAAAGCTGACGTGAGATTACAGACAGACCCAAAAAGTTGTTCCTTGTCGCTATATGCGGAGCATCCAGTAATAAGTCTTTCAGCTTACCCTTATGATCCAGCTCCAAGCTGACCACCGGAGAGCCAAAATCAGCGCCATCTTTATTATATAGAACTGTAACATCCGCCCCCGACTCAATGTGGACATCAAAAATTTCTTGATAAGACTCATTCATAATAATGTTGCTGTCAGCTATAAAAACATATTCTTGCTTACCATTCTCAATGTAATTTAATAAGCCGGAAAGATCGGAAGCTTGGGAACCGCGCATCACGCTTTGGCTAATGAAAGGCGGAAGAATAAAGAGACGCTGCGTCATCCTGTCTAAGTCCCAAGAAGCTCCTGTTCCCAAATGATCCATTAGAGATCGATACTTGGTCTCCGCCAATACTCCGACCGTTTTGATTCCGGAGTTAACCATATTCGATAGTATAAAGTCGATAATCCTGTAGCGACCGGCGAAGGGCATGGCGGCCAGAGCCCTTGGACCTGTAAGGTCACTTAGATGGACATGGTTATGATCCGCCAGTATTAATCCCATAGCATTTATCAGCATTACTACACCTCCATAATTAACTCGGGCTCGCTGAGTCCTATCACAATCTCATTAAAGCCCTCATTAGGTTTTGGCGCTGCGACCATTGACTCAGCGCTGATCTTTACGCCGTCGCCTATGATCAGGTTCTGCTCAAAAACCGTGATTCCTTCTGTACATACCTTTTCATTCTTGTAGACATCGGAGCCGTCTACAACATCGGGGCCGACCTGAACATTTTCACCGATAATAGTATTCATACCGACAATGCATCGATTCAGACAACTACCTTTCTTAACAACCACCCCCGGCATCAAAAAGGAATCTTTGACTGTCGCTCCCTCTTCAATAATGACACTGTGAGATAACATGGAGTGGATAGCTGTGCCGTAGACCTCGGTACCATCAGTTAGAGCCACTCTATCCATAACCGCGTTTGAACCGACAAAGTGGGAAGGTCTGATCGGGTTACGACTGTAAATACGCCACGATTTATCGTGCAGGTCAATGTCTTCAGGCCGATCCAGCAAATCCATATTACACTCCCAGAGTGAATAAACTGTTCCGACATCTTTCCAGTAACCGTTAAAGGTATGCGCCTGCATTACCTGATTATCCGCTAACATCATAGGAATAACATTCTTACCGAAATCATTATCTGAATCTTCTTGTTCTTCATCTAAGATTAAATATTTGCGCAACACGGGCCAGGAAAAGCAATATACTCCCATTGAAGCTAAATTATTCTTGGCCTGTTCAGGCTTCTCTTCAAATTCAATAATGCGTCCATCCTCATCTGTATTCATGATTCCAAACCGAGAAGTATCTTCCCAAGGAACCTCAATCACAGCTATGGTAGCGTCAGCATTAGCTTGCACATGCTGTCGGATCATTTGGTTGTAATCCATTTTGTAGACATGATCGCCGGACAATACCAGAACATATTTAGGGCCAAAACGGTCGATGAATGCAATATTCTGATAGATCGCATTGGCTGTGCCTTTATACCAGTCGCTACCATGCATGCTCTGATAAGGTGGAAGAATATAGGTACCCCCGGTGTTGCGATCCAGATCCCAGGAATGTCCGTTGCCTATGTATTTGTTAAGTTCCAATGGCTGATACTGGGTCAAAACACCTACAGCTTCTATACCTGAATTGGTACAGTTGCTTAGGGGAAAGTCAATAATCCGATACCGACTACCGAAAGGCACGGCCGGTTTAGCTACATGATCAGTCAGAACCCCCAAACGAGTTCCTTGGCCACCGGCTAAGATCATGGCAACTGTCTCTTGTCTGACCATCTATTACACCTCCTCTTCAATCTCACGCAAATAGATAAGTCCTGCCAGAGGCGGCAGTTTCATTTCAAGTTCCCACATTAACTTTTGACTAGCGTCTTCCGATAAACTTTTGTGCTCTGTTGTCTTCTCATCACGCGATCCACTCGGCAAGACCTGAGGAGACGCTTGGCGATCTAAACTATCATTTTTTGTACTTTCCGCTACCACAACGGGTCTGGTTGTCAGCAGATGATAGTCCACGTCACTTTCCAGATAAGAACTGCCGCCGAAACGTTTGGCATCACTGTCAAACAAGAGGCGCCAGGTACCGCTTGCAGGTAGAGAAAAGGAATAACTGGTAAAGCTCTTGGGCGTGAAGTTAAGGACAATTAATAACTCTTCACTTTTCTCAAGATTACGCCTAATGTAGGCAAAGACACTATTTTTTTTGTCATCTGACTTGACCCACTGAAAACCTTCCCAAGACCTATCATCTTCCCAAAGAGCCGTTCTACGCAAATACAAATGGTTCAGCTCTCTTTTAAAATCTTGCATAGCTTTATGCGTTGGATACTTGAGCATGAACCATTCGAGTTCTTCGTAATAGCGCCATTCTGTATAAGGAGCGAATTCATTGCCCATGAAATTAAGTTTGGCGCCGGGATGCGTATATTGGTACAAAAATAGTGAGCGGAGCGAAGCGAACTGACGCCAATAATCCCCGGGCATTTTGCCGAGCAGGCTTTTCTTGCCATGAACGACTTCATCATGCGAGAACGGTAGCACATAGCGTTCTGAAAAAGCATAGAACATTGAGAAAGTAACCTTATTATGCACTGTGCCGCGCGCGTAATAGTCTACTTCTACATATTGCAGAATATCGTTCATCCAACCCATATTCCATTTATGAGTAAAGCCGAGCCCGCCTTTTTCGACAGGTTCAGTTACATGGGGCCACGCGGTTGATTCCTCAGCGATCAACATAACCTCAGGCATATTCGCCCTAATTGTTTGATTGAGTTTCTTTACGAAGGTTATTCCTTCAAGATTCTCCTCACCTCCGTCACTGTTATAAATCTTCTCTTCATCTTCATGTCCAAAGTTCAAAGAAATAATAGAGCTGACCGCGTCTACTCTGAGACCATCAACATGAAATTCATCCACTAACAGCCAAGCTGAGGAAATCAGGAAAGAATTAACTTCATTCAGGCCATAATTAAAGATCAGCGTGCCCCAAGAAGGGTGCTCCTTCATCCTCGGGTCAGGATACTCATAGAGCGGCTGTCCATCAAAATTGGCGAGAGCAAATTCATCACGAGGGAAATGCGCCGGCACCCAATCGACAATTACCTTAATACCGGCCTGATGCATAACATCGACAAAATATTTAAAATCAGCCGGTGTGCCATAACGAGAGGTAATAGCAAAGTATCCTGTAACTTGATAACCCCAAGACCCGTCATGCGGGTACTCGTTTACCGGCATTAATTCCACGGCGTTGTAGCCCATCTCTTTAAGATACGCGGCTAGCTGAGGGGCTATCTCACGGTAGGTATAGGTATTGCCATCCTGGTAACGGCGCCAAGAACCCAGATGACACTCATAAATATTAAGAGGGCCAATTTCCGCGGCATCTGTTCTGTTTGCCATCCACTCCTGATCATGCCATTCATAATCATCCGGGTTATAGAGAATCGACGCGGTATCAGGTCTGGTCTCGGCATGACGAGCAAAAGGATCCGCTTTCAAGATTACACGTTCGTCTTTAGTACGGATCGCGTATTTGTAGCGTTGCCATTGTTCCGCCCCACCGATAAAACCGGTCCAAATTCCTGTTGTACCATAAGGATGTAAGAAATCGCGCTCCGTATTCCAGAAATTAAAATCACCAACCACGCTTATTTCTTTCGCGTTCGGCGCCCAGACCGCGAAACGATAGCCGGGTTCCCCATCATGACTTAAGTCCGGACGAGACCCAAGCATTTTATAACTCTGGAAATTATTTCCGGTGTTAAAAAGATAAGCCTGATTCATGGCGCCTCTCCTAATGTCTACAATACATTTACACTCTCATTATACCGTAGTGATTGTTAATAAAAAGTGAAGAAGAGTCGAAGGCGTTACCGGCGGGAGAGCTTATCGCAGTTCAGCTATAGTCACTCCGTCTCCGCCCTCACCGGGACCACCCAAACGGAAATTAGCAACGCGCCGATCCCGAGCCAGATAATCTCCAACCGCCGCGCGCAAAGCGCCTGTGCCTTTGCCGTGAACAATTCGCACTATGTTAAGACCTCCCAAGACCGCGTCATCCAGATAATGATCCAGTTCAGAAAGAGCCTCTTCAACCTTTTTGCCTAAGAGTAGTAATTCTGTGCCCAGCATGTTCTTTTTGCTCCTGGTAAGGGTGGAAATATTTTCGCGCGGACTGGAAGAGACAGTCTTTTTTGACTTTACTGTCTTCTCGCTGGGCCAAGTCAAGGCGGTAACGGGCACAGTAACTTGCATCTGCCCGCTGCGCAACACTACATTACCTTTGCTGTCGGGTACATCCGCTACTGTACCACTGAGGCCGAGAGCGGGAGCGTCATAATTTTGTCCCGGAATAATGTCAGACGCGGTTAATGCTTCGCCGGCCGCTCGTTTCAGATGCTCTTTTGTCCTGCCGGCAGTAATTTTCTCTTGCGCTTGACGGATCTGCCCCTTGGCGTGGCTGGCGATATGATGACTTGCTTCCCAATTGAGCTTTTGTTTCAGATCTGCCAATAGACGCTCTATTTCCTCTTCCACCCCCGCGTACAAGTTATTAGCTTCGTCGCGAGCCTGATCAAGAATAGCGTATTTTTCTTGTTCCAGTTTTTTCTTCTCTGTGGCCAGAGTTTCTCGCGCTGCCTGGCTTTCCGCCCGCAAAGCCTCTATCTCCGAGCGAATACGTAGAGCTTCTTGGTGACTCTTCTCGATTGAGGCCACCAATTCCTCAAAGCGAGCGCCTTCGTCTGAGATTAAATCTTGGGCCCTAGCTATGATTCCCGGGTCTAAGCCCAGACGTCGTGAAATAGCGAAGGCGTTACTAACTCCCGGCACACCGATCATTAAGCGATAGGTAGGACGCAGTGTCTCTGTGTCAAATTCACAGCAGGCATTCTCAACCTCTGCTGTGTTCAAGGCATAGCCTTTCAACTCTTTATAATGTGTAGTGGCTACTGTCAAAGCGCCTTTCCCACGGAGATCTTCAAGAATAGAGATCGCCAAGGCCGCCCCTTCTGAGGGATCAGTCCCGGCGCCTAATTCATCTAGTAGCACCAAACTGCCCGGGCCGGCCAGGGCGGTAATTTCTATAATTTGTTTCAGATGGGAGGAGAAAGTTGACAGATTTTGCTCGATACTTTGTTCATCTCCTATATCCGCCAGCACATGTTTAAACACTGAGACCTCACTTTGATCTTGAGCGGGGATCTGTAACCCGGCCATAGCCATCAGTGTCAACAAACCGCAAGTTTTCAAAGTAACTGTTTTGCCACCGGTATTAGGACCGGTAATAACTAATGTCTTAAAGTCCGTGCCCAGCTCAAAATCAATCGGCACTACTTCCCGTTCGGGGATTAAAGGGTGCCGCGCGGCTTTAAGGACAATACGTCCTGAATTATTCAAGACAGGCGGCATGCCCTTCATCGAGAGGGCTAACTTGGCCTTGGCTTGAGCGAAATCAAGTTGAGTTAATAACTCCGCGTTGGTCAATAAAATCTCTGACTGATTAGCTACTTTGGCGCTCAGCTCCAGCAGTATTTTTTCTATTTCTCTCTTCTCTTCGATTGTCAAAACTCGGATCTTATTGTTCAGCTCCACAACCGCCAAGGGCTCTACAAAAACTGTGCTCCCGCTGGCGGATGTATCATGTACCAGACCCGAAACCTGAGGACGATGTTCTGCTTTAACAGGCACTACATAGCGGTCGCCGCGCAAAGTTACTATCGGTTCTTGAAGAGCCTGGGGGCGGGATCGCACAATACGATCCAATTCTTTGCGTATCTCGTCTTGAGCGCTTCTAATGCGTCTGCGAATATTATAGAGCTCAGTTGTAGCGCGATCGCGAATCTCATCTTCACCAGCTATGCATTCATCTATTCTGGATTCCAGGCCCGCCAAAGGAAAGAGCATGGAGATCCGATCGAATACCAGTCTCGGCTCCTGATCATCTCCACCATATTCCGGCGGCAATGTGGACTTGACTCTCTGTACCGAGCGCAGGAAAGATCCTATTTTTAGCAATTCTGACGTTCCGAGCATAGCTTCGGATACAGCTCTCCTCACCACGGAACCAATCGCTGAAATCCCGCTCAGCGGTAGCTCACTACTTTCCAGCAGGAGTTTGACCATATCGTCGGTTTCGGATTGAGCATTTTGAACTGCCTCAATTTCCGTCACCGGCACCAGATCTTTGCAGCGTTCCTTGCCGGGAACCGTTCGGGCGCATTGAGTCAAAAGCTCGATGACTTTATCATATTCTAGTATTCTCAGTGTTTTCTTTTGCATTTTATATCTAAAATTACCTTCCGGATTCTACTCGCGAGCAAGGTTAATATTTTATCCTAAATATTGTGAGCAAATTAGGAAAGATACTTGTCAATTCTTAGTTTTCTCTCTTCTCATGGTCGAGTGTTGGTAATTTACTACGGTTCTTATAAGCGTAATTGATAGTAGCCGCGGTCGAAAGAAGAACGGGCATAATAAAGATCGCGTCCCTAATCCAGCGTGGATTATCCGGCAACCAAAATAAGAAGCCAAAAGCTACTACATAAAAAAATGTGGCAGCCTTGCCGAAGATATCAGAATATACAACCGTATTTCTCTCTTTGAGCAGATACCAGCCGCCTAAAATCATCAATGTTTCCCTAATGATCATAAAAGCCGGCACCCACAAGGGAATACGCCCAACCATAAACATCATCACCGCTGTTGTAATCTGGAAAATCTTGTCAACCAGCGGGTCAAATAGCTGACCAAATTCCGTAACCTGATTAAAACGACGGGCGATCCAGCCATCTACCATATCTGTTATCCAGATGGCCACAAAGGTAATAAAGCCGCCCAGTTGGTATTTCGGCCATCGCCAAATAAACCAAGCAAGAAACGGCACAGCGATAAGACGCAAAGTCGTGAGTATATTAGGTGCAGTTAACTCAAATTTAAGCCTATTGCTCACAATTTACCTTTTCCAACCATTTTCTCCATATACTTTAGTTCTCATAATGATAATACGACTTATTAGTCGCCTTAACTAGGTAGCATTTTAACATGAATGAAACTTCTTGCGATAGATGCAAAAGATTAAACAATGCTAATATTTTCCACTCCAAAACGATCTGTCAACAAGGCCAATGTTTCTTGATCCAAATCTACTCCATGTGACAAGGGCTCCATTAATCTGCTTTCTTTTTCCAGATAAACCCGTACTCTCTTATTCCCGGTAAAAAAAGCCAGTGTATTTTTCAAAGGAGCCAAGGCTTCGTCATTGGTTTCACCACGCCAGCGAATCACTAAAGTAGTTTTTGACGAAGGCGGTTCTTCTCGGTCCGCCCGCTCAATTTGTGTTACGGATGTTCTTTCAGGGCCGTCCCATTCCGGGAGCGGTACCGGTGGCTCTAATTCTGTCCTGAACCCTAATCCGGACTGATCAAGTCCCGTAGTCAGGGGGGTTGCCGCCTCATTAACAGTGGGAACCGGCTCGACAGTGGCGGACTTTAGGAACTGACCCCGCTCCAAGCGCTTACTGTGACGGAAAGACTCTAGATCCCGCCTGTTCGCGTTCGTTAAATTCGCAAGATCAAAGAGCTCCTCGGCAATAACTTTGACGGGCTCGTCCTCACGCACGCTGAGACGCCCGGTTACCAAAATAGCCTGGCCTTCGTCCAGAAGGTCTGTGAATTTAGCGTAAACAGTAGGAAAAACTATCAGCTCAAAACTGCCGGTCATATCCTCCAGCTCCAGGAAAGCCATCAGGTCATTACGCTTAGTATACTGATTGCGACGCTTTACTATCTGGCCACCTACTATAACGGCGGCTTGATCCAGAGGCTCCTGACGAGCAAGCAAAGTATCGCTCTCGCCCTCATGTTCAGTAAAGGCCAACAGCTCTTCGGCAGTAACCGTGATGTTATCGCCTAGATCCGCGCGGTAAGAATCCAGAGGATGGCCGGATATATATAAACCCAGGACTTCTTTTTCCAGGGCTAGCAAACGCTCGCTATCGTATTCGTTTAAATCCGGATAAATTGGCTCATCATCCGGCTTCTCATCTTCCATACCCGGCAGTTCAAACAGACTTACTTGCCCTTGTGAAGATAATCTCCTCTGATTTTGCAATTGATTGAGGAAAGGTTCCAGAACCGCTCTCATTTTAGATCGAGAAACACCGAAAGAATCCAGCGCTGAAGATAGAATTAGACTCTCTATCATTTTGCGATTAATATCGTATTCGCACATACGGCGCATAAAATCACCAAAGCTCAGAAACTCGCCGTTTTTCTCTCGTTCTTCTACCAGGCGATTGATGGCGGCTTGTCCTACATTCTTGACCGCTCCCAGGGCAAAGCGAATGCCATTATTCTCTGTCGTGAAGCGCGCGAAACTTTTGTTGATATCGGGTGGCAAAACTTCAATACCCATGTCTTTGGCCGCGCGTACATATTTGGCGGCCTGCTCCAGACTACCTAAATAACTGTTTAGCAAGGCGGCCATGAATTCAACCGGATAATAATACTTGAGCCAAGCTGTATCATAGGCAACTACGGCATAAGCGGCCGCGTGCGCCTTGTTAAAGGCGTAGCCGGCAAAGGCCATCACATCTTCAAAAATCTTCTCCGCTATCTTAAGGGGGACTCCGTTAGCGCAAGCTCCGGGCACTTGTCTACCGTTTTCATCAACACCGCCGCGCAAGAACAGATCCTTGTAACCGGCTATAACCTCAGGTTTTTTCTTAGACATAGCGCGGCGCACATTATCCGCTTGTCCCAGAGAAAAGCCCGCTAAGTCACGTACAATTCGCATGACCTGTTCTTGATAAACGGTGCAACCATATGTTACATCGAGAATCGGTTCCAAGAGAGGATGATCATATTCTATTTTCGCAGGATCATGACGTGATTCGACATAACGGGGAATCTGCTCCATAGGTCCCGGTCTGAACAGTGATATACCGGCAATAATATCTTCAAAGCTGTCCGGTTTGAGATCTCTCATGAAGCGTGTCATGCCTGGGCTTTCCAACTGGAATATACAAGCGGTATCGCCGGCGGAGATCATATCGTAAACTTTGGGATCGGCAAAATCCAAGGCCTCAATATCAATGTCAATCCCTTGGTTGGCTTTTACCATATCAACAGTATCCTGTAGAACGGTTAATGTTCTGAGCCCCAAAAAGTCAAACTTAAGTAGCCCCACCTCTTCAATATTATCCTTGGTAAATTGAACAACAATAGCGTCTTCATTGCGGGCCAGTGGTGCCAGCTCGGTAATCGGCTGACCAGCAATTACTACGCCGGCAGCGTGAGTAGAGGCGTGACGAGGCATACCTTCCAAGCGGCGGGACAAATCTATAATTCGTTTCGTTACTTCGTTATTCTCATAATCACGTTGTAATTCAGGATTAATCTCCAGAGCGTGATCCAAGGTAATGTTAAGCTCTGTCGGCACCATCTTCGCGATACGATCCGCCTCGGCGTAGGGTACGTCAAGAGCTCTGGCTACATTTCTGATCGCCGCTCTGGCCGCCAGGGTTCCAAAAGTAATAACCTGCGAGACATGATCTTCACCGTATTTTTCAGTTACATAGCGTATGACCTCACCGCGTCGCTCGTAGCAAAAATCAATATCAAAATCAGGCATGCTTACTCGCTCAATATTGAGAAAACGCTCAAAAAGCAAGCCATATTTAAGAGGATCAATATTGGTGATGCGCAAAACATAGGCAACCAGAGAAGCGGCGCCGGAACCTCTACCGGGACCAACCATAATCCCTTGCTCGCGAGCATAGCGGATGAAGTCCCAGACTATGAGATAATAATCTACATAGCCCATCTCAATAATGACACTTAATTCATGTTCAAGCCGCTGCTGATATTCCTGATCCGAAATATTAACATCTTTATGTCGCAAGCGTTCGGCCAGACCGTCCGCGCATAGTTGTCGCAGATACTCTTCTGCCGGCATGTCATTGGGAGTTTCAAAATGCGGCAAAGATAATTTATCAAATTCCAGTTCGACATTACAACGGTCAGCGATCTTGACCGTGTTCTCAATCGCTTCAGGATACGCGGCAAAGGCTTGGGTCATTTCTTCCGGTGATTTAACATAGAAAGAATCACTGCGCATGCGCATACGATCAGGATCATTCATGGTCTTGCCGGTCTGAATACAAAGTAAAACCTCATGACTGAACGCGTCATCCTGATACATATAGTGACAATCATTGGTGGCGACTAAGGGGATTCGCGTCTGCTGACTTATTTTAACTAAAGCCTCATTGACTATTTTTTGCTCCGCTATGCCGTTTTCCTGTAGTTCCAAGAAGAAATTTCCGGGACCGAAAGTCTCTTCATATTGCCCTGCTACCTGAACAGCTTTTTCAAACTGCCCCTGCAGAATCAGTTGCGGAATCTCACCACCCAGGCACGAGGAGAGAGCTATTAAACCTTCACTATGCTGCCGCAACAGTTCGTGATCAATCCGCGGTCGGTAGTAAAAGCCGTTAATAAAAGACTCTGAAACCAGCCACATCAGATTACGATAGCCGGTCATATTCTCCGCCAGAAGAATTAAATGCCAAGGATCTTTATCCCTTGCTCCTTCTTTATCCGTGTAAGATCGCGGGGCGACATATACTTCACAGCCAATGATGGGTTTCAGGCCCGCCTCTTTCAACTGGCGATAAAAATCAATCACTCCGTACATCACGCCATGGTCAGTACAAGCGCAAGCAGTCATGCCTAACTCTTTTAAACGTCGAGGTAGCTCAGAGAGACGAATCGCTCCGTCCAACAAGCTATACTCCGTATGAAGATGAAGATGTACAAAAGACATTCAAAACCTTTCTCTCAAGGAAAATACTCAGTAGCCGTGAATAATGGACTCGCGCATCGAGCTAAAGCTCAAGTAGTTAATCCAGGAGATCATTAATATAAGCCAGAGTTTTCTCCTTTGTATCTGCCAGCCTTTGGTCACAGTCAGCTTGATTCTGGCCATAAATACCGTAATAAACCTTGATCTTGGGTTCGGTTCCTGAAGGTCTTACACACATCCAGTCCTTACCGGACGGTCCCTCCAGTTCATACATAATTACATTACTGCCTCGCATTGGTACCTGAGAGGCTTTACCGGAAGGCAAATCCAGTTTATGGCCTGTAGAATAATCCAGAACCGATTTAACTTTAGCGCCGGGTATACCTTGATCCATATTCTCCCTAAGGTAAGTCATAGCTGCCGCGATCTTTTCCTGACCAATCTTACCTTCACGATAAATGGACTCAGTAGCTTCACCTTGATAGCCATAGCGCTCATAGAGATTATCCAGCATGTCACTTAATGTTTTATTTTCCAAGGCTGCCACGGCCGCCATCTCGACAAGTAGCATACAGGTAACGACCGCGTCTTTGTCACGAACTTCATCACCGGCCAAATAACCAAAACTCTCTTCAAAGCCGAACTGAAACTTACCTCCACCTTCATCACCAAACTCTTTAATGGCTTCAGCTATATATTTAAAACCGGTAAAGGTTTCATGTAAATCCACTCCATAATGTTCAGCTATAGCATGAGTTAGCTTGGTAGAAACTATGGTAGTCACACAAAAAGCATCATCAGGTAACTTGCCCGCTCTTTGTTTTGCACCCAAAATATAGTCCATCAACAGGATGCCAATTTCATTTCCCGTGATGATCTTATAATTGTTATCTGACAATCGTACAACAACTCCGGTTCGATCAGCGTCCGGATCGGTAGCGAGTACCAGGCTGGCGTCAATACTGGTAGCCAGATCAATCGCCATGCGCATAGCCTCCGGTAATTCAGGGTTAGGTAACTCGACTGTAGGGAAATTACCGTCCGGCAATTCTTGTTCTGTGACAATGCTGACATTGGAAAAGCCTAGTCGAGACAGTTGACGACGCACCGGTTTATTACCGGAACCATGTAGAGGAGTGAAAACAATAGGCAAATGTTTCATCTTAGCCGCCACGTCCGGATTGATAGACAAGGTCATTAAATAATCACTGTAGGCTTGATCGATATCTTCTCCCATCCAACTAAAGAGATCTAAATCAACCAGCTCGTCAAATTCAACCAGATCTTCCATCAGACCGGGCAGATCAGTAGTTTTTTCCATGGCGAGCGCTATAGCGTCAGCATCTTCAGGAGGCAACTGCGCCCCGTCCTCTCCATACACCTTGAAACCGTTATAAACAGCCGGATTGTGGCTAGCGGTGATCATAACTCCTCCAACACAGCCGTAATGCCTGATAGCAAAGGAAATAATCGGTACCGGCCGGAGCTCAGTGGAAAAATAGACTCTTACTCCGCGCGAAATGAAAATTCTGGCGGTAAGTTCCGCGAACTCACGCGAATAATTACGAGAATCGTAGGAAATTACTATACCCCTATTACTAGCCTCTTCTCCCCGAGCGGCGATTTGATCGGCGTAAGCAGCGGCAGCTCTACCGACCGTGTAGAAGTTCATTCGATTGGTTCCTGCTCCTATGATGCCTCTTAGGCCGGCAGTACCAAACTGCAGATCCTGGTAGAAACGCTCCTCGATTTCCTGCTGGTCGCCCGCGATCGCGAGTAATTCATCACGAATAGAGGCGGAAAAGCGATCATCGTCCAGCCATTTTTTGTATTCTATCTGTGCGCGTGTCATTTATACCCCCATTAAAACAAAATTGTTAATAATTACCTCTTGTAATTATAACACTCACGATTCCGGCTCGACCTACATGAATTGTCCAAGAACCGGATCTAAATCTATTGTAGCCAATGATATCAATAATTGCGCTTAAGTTTGTTGCGATCGGCGTAGCGACAATTCGCCTCTGACCAGAATTAGAACATCTCGCAATTCAGCCGCTTCCTCAAAAGCTAGTTCTTTAGCGGCAGCTTGCATATCCCGATTGAGACGTTTTTCCATCTTCTCTAATTGAGGATAACTAAGATTAGAAAGTCTGAGACTGCCGATATCCTCACCACCGATAATTACTTCCTCAGCTTTCTCAATTACCCCATCTTCTATCATTTCAGTCATCGTATCTAACAATTTATGAACATCCTTTTTGATGCTCTTGGGAGTAATATTGTTCTCTTTATTAAAACGATCCTGGATTTCACGTCTTCTGTTAGTTTCCGCGACCGCTTGTTGGATAGATTTCGTAATCTCGTCCGCGTATAAAATAACACGACCATTCACATTTCTGGCGGCACGACCCATTATCTGCACTAAGGATGTAGTTGAGCGCAGGAATCCTTCTTTGTCCGCGTCCAAAATGGCGATAAGGGAAACCTCGGGTAGATCCAATCCTTCCCGCAGTAGGTTGATACCGACTAAAACATCGTATTTTCCTTCACGCAACTCTTTCAGGATCTTTAGACGTTCAACTGTCACTATATCTGAGTGAAGGTAGGCGACTTTCAGACCTTCTTCTTGTAAAAAATCACTGAGATCCTCTGCCATCCGCTTGGTCAAAGTTAAGATTAAAGTCCTCTCTTGGCGCTCAATATTCGCTTTAATCTCAGTGAGCAGATCATCAATCTGGGAGTCTACCGGGCGGATAAAAATTTCCGGGTCTAAGAGTCCGGTCGGTCGGATTACCTGTTCTACTACCTGCTTAGCATGTTCCGCTTCATATTTTGACGGAGTCGCTGAGACAAAAATCGTCTGTCCCATACGTTCTTCAAACTCAGCGAAATTAAGCGGTCTGTTATCAAAAGCCGAAGGCAAGCGAAATCCATAATTAACCAAAGACTCTTTCCGAGAGCGGTCGCCGTTGTACATGGCTCCAATCTGAGGAATAGTGACATGCGACTCATCAATAAACAACAGATAATCCTCCGGGAAAAAATCCAGCAAAGTATAGGGCGGCTCACCGGGAGCACGTTCTGTCATGTGGCGGGAATAATTTTCAATACCTTTACAAAAGCCTGTTTCTTTCAGCATTTCGATATCGTATAGTGTTCGCTGCTCCAGTCGATATGCTTCTAAGAGCTTACCTTCGGCACGTAGCTCAGCTAATCTCTCAACCAGCTCTTGGCCAATACTGCGCGAAGCTTTCTCCATCCGCTTGGCCGTAGTAGCGTAATGAGAGGCGGGAAAGATAGAGGCGTATGTTCTAGCCGTGATACTTCGTCCTGTAACAGCGTCAATTTCCCTTATTTCTTCTATCTCATCACCGAAGAAGCTAACCCTGGTAATAATATCCGCCGAGGATGAAGGGTAGATATCGATAATATCGCCTCGCACTCGGAAACAGCCGCGCTTAACCTCATAATCATTGCGTTGATACTGTATAGCTACCAACTCGGCAATAACTTCGTCACGGTCTTTGCGCATCCCCGGGCGCAGACTCACCATAAGGTTCTGATAATCCGCGGGATCACCGATCCCATAAATACAAGAGACGGAGGCGACCACAATTACGTCACGACGCTCCATTAAGGACGAAGTAGCAGAATGACGTAAAAGATCTATTTCATCATTTATCGCGGAATCTTTCTCAATATATATGTCCCGGGAAGGTATGTAAGCTTCCGGTTGATAGTAATCATAATAGCTAACAAAATACTCTACCGCGTTGTCGGGGAACAAGGCCATAAACTCCGCGCATAGCTGACCCGCCAAAGTCTTGTTATGAGCGATAACCAAAGCCGGCCTTTGGGTCCGCTCAATAACCTTGGCCATGGTAAAGGTCTTGCCGGAGCCGGTCACACCTAGCAAGGTCTGAGCAGGCATTCCCTGTTCCAGACCGGCTACCAACCCCCGGATAGCTTGGGGTTGGTCACCCTTCGGTGTCATCTCTGTATGCAATTTAAAAGGGTTTTGGTAGTCAGTTCGCGGCAACTGTACGCGCCTTGCTGTCATGTCCTCATTTCCTCATTATGTAATTAGCTCACGAAGTAGCTTTAGCTCGGCTAATTTTTTACGTGTGGCGCCGATATCTTGCCAGAGATCATTTTTTCGTCGTGGATCTCTCAACACATAAGCCGGATGAAAAGTGGGCATAATCCAAAAACCTGCCTTTTCAATCCAAGCTCCTCTCACTTTAGTAATTCCCCTATCATCATGGGTAAAGTATTTATATGCTGTCGCTCCCATCAAGAGAATAACCTTCGGTCTAACTAGGTTGAACTGACGAGTAAGTAGCGGGCGGCACTTTTTTGCTTCTTCCGGTTTAGGAGCTCTATTCCCGGGTGGTCGACATTTAACTATATTGCAGATGTGAAAATCATCTTCCCCAATTTCCCAGGCGTTAAGTATCTGATCCAGCAGTTGTCCCGAACGCCCCACAAAAGGTATGCCCTGTTGATCCTCTTCAGCGCCGGGACCCTCGCCTATTATCATTAAAGGGGCCTTGATATTACCCCGCCAGACCACCACATTCTGTCGTTGCAGAGAGAGCTCACAAGCCGCGCAGTTGTTACAAAGTTGAACAAAATCTCTAAAAGTCTCTTGATCTCTTTCGTCTATAGTATGAGTTGATTTAGTAGTTTCTGTCCGTTCTATTTTATCCTTATCAATCACGACTCTACTCCATCCTCTGCCATTTCATTTCTTCTTTATCGCTATCAAATTTCTTGCGTTTAGCTTTTACCTGTTCGATATCAATGGCTATTACCTTAGTAGTTTGATAAGCTGACTCAATCGCGGTAGCAAAAAATTCATATTGTCGGCGGTCAAAATCTAAATTTACTCTGAAGGCTGAAACTTCAGGCACGATCTTCCTGACAATCTCCTAAGCTCAATCTTTCAGCCCCAAACAATAATTCGCCGCGTACAAAGCTCCCAACGGATTGTGAGCTAAAACTCTATCTTTAGCGGCCAACACAACTGTAAATGCCGTGGCGTATTTGACAAAGAGAGCGTCATGACCTACACATAAACCAAGTATCACGTTGAGAGGTACTTGCTGTTCGTTTAGATATAAGGCCTGAGCAATTGGATTGCATATAACTTCAAAAGTTCCCGGCCTGATTTTGCTTTCCTCTCCTATACCGAAGTCCTCTTTAGGCGTGGCGCCAACTTTGCAGACAGTAGACACAACCTCGATATCATGTTCACGCATCAAAGAAGAAAAAGCCAGCGCCTCTTTCTGCAGTCCGATACAAAAAGCCAATCCTAAACGCTTGTAATTCATAGCTTTACACAACTCAGCGATCTCACGAACCCTGGGCCAATGACCGTATCCTTTCGCTTCCACAACAGCGGCAGCCTGGAAAAACTTCGCGTTTTCCGACTGATGTAACAGCTCATGTGACTTTGCCAGTAAGTCTTCTCTTAGCATCGGGCAATGGGCCGGTATTTCCCCCTGCTCTTTTTTACAGCGCAACACTTTACATTGATCGCAGTACATACTCTTACACCTAGGCGGATATCTGCCGTGTCAACTAACTTTGTCGCCGTTCTTAACCGCAAATTCCGGCACTAAAAGCACGATACCTTGTTCTGATTCCGAGCCCAAAATCCGGACTTCACTTTTCACGGAACCAATATACATGGGCTTTAGGTTGACGCAGCAGGCGACTTGCTTTCCAATCAAGTCCTCCTCAGTGTAGACATCCGTGATCTGAGCAGAAGAATTCTTGACACCGAGCTCCTCACCAAAGTCTATTTGCAAGACATAGGATGGATTTTTTGATCTTTTATTCGGCTTAGCGCTGATTATAGTACCTATACGGACATCAACTTTATCAAAATCCGCGATTCCGATTTCCTTAATATCAACCATTTTAATCCTCCGGGATACTTTAAATTATCTTTCCCATTATTGTAGGCATTATTTTAATTCTAAGCAAAGAATCCTGAGCAATGTTACATAAAGAGCATAGTTCCCAACACTAGTTATATTGATAGATCTGTACTAAAATAAATTTTAAGACAAAAGCAGTTATAATTGATAACTGCTCAAATAATCGGTTAATAATCAGAGAAGTATTTGTGAGGTATTCATGCGACCAGAGCTCTCTATCGTAGTCCCTGTTTATAATGAAGAAGAAGTAATAGAGATTACTCATCAGCGTCTAGTTGCCGTTCTCAGCCAAATGGAATTAGCGTCTGAAATAATCTATGTCAATGATGGTAGCCAAGACCGATCCGCGGAGATTATCAGGCCCTGGTGCCTTGAGGATGGTAAAGTCAAACTGATCAGCTTCTCACGTAATTTCGGCCACCAAGCAGCAATCACTTGCGGTATGGATAAAGCCGCGGGTAAAGCTATCGTGATTATCGACGCTGATCTACAAGACCCGCCGGAACTGATTCCGGAAATGGTAGCCAAATGGCGTGAAGGCTATGAGGTAGTGTACGGCAAGAGAAAGACCAGGGCGGGAGAAACCAGATTTAAGAAAATTACCGCCAGTGTTTATTATCGTCTATTGAGAAAGCTTTCAGATGTTGAAATACCAACAGATGTTGGTGACTTCCGTCTAATTGACAGTAAAGTGCGCGCTGCTCTGCTCCAACTGCCCGAGCACAATCGTTATGTCAGAGGGCTTATTTCCTGGTTAGGCTATCGGCAAACTTTTGTAGAGTATGAGCGCGACGCCCGAGCGGCAGGTGAGACAAAATATCCTCTACGAAAAATGTTAAAACTTGCCGGTGACGGTGTAACCTCTTTTTCTTATAAACCGTTGAAAATCAGTATTTATTTGGGTGTTCTCTTTTTAGTCGCAAATTTTCTCTTTATCATTTACGCGGTTATCGCCAAGATATTTAATCTATTAAGAATGGATGCGGGTTTTGTTGTCGTTATATGCCTTATGCTTTTTTCTTTCGGAGCTGTTCTCATTATGTTAGGGGTAATAGGAGAGTATATAGGCAGAATATTTGAAGAGGCCAAAAACAGACCCTTGTACCTGATCCAAAGAGAGGACGGTATCTTCTTCAAAGAAGGACGCTGTGGAACCTGTCCAGGTTTAACCGAGGCCGAAGACGCTTGAGAAATATGAAATACCGTTAGCGATAAGAACAATTGGAAACAAAGATCATAATAAGCTACTCAGTAGGTTAATTATTGCTCATGAAGATTAATAATACAAATTATAGACTTTACTAAGATTTTCACATTTCTGTCTTGACATTATAACAAACAGCTAATATGGTATTGATAACTAGATTATTAATGACATTTTGACCGCAAAAATTTGTTGTCAGAAAGGTACAAGATGACTCCCGAGCTTACTGTAAGTAGACCTACGTTATGGCAGGAACCGTGGCTGGTTTTGGGTGATTCCATTACCAAAGGAATTACTTATGATCCGGTAAAGAATCGCTATCACCAGTTAAAAAACAGCTTTGTTGAGAAGATTAAATCTGACCTTAATCTGTCAGTACTAAACCTTTCCGTCTTCGGCGCTACAATAAAAAAGGTCTCAAACAACTGCAACGACATGGGGACCAATTAGTAAAAGGTGGAATAGCATTGCTCCAATTCGGTGGCAATGATTGTGATTTTAATTGGGCGGCTATTAGCCGCGATCCTGCAGCTGATCATTTACCACAAGTACCCTTAAAGGATTTTATTCAGCAATACAAGCTATTAATTCAACGCTTAAGCGATCTAGGTTATCAGCCGCTAGTGCTAAACTTGCCGCCTTTAATCCAGGATCGCTTCTTCGCTACTGTCTCTAAAGGGCTGGCAGCTGATACTATTCTTGAATGGTTAGGGGGAACAACCGACAGCATATACTACTGGCACCAGTCCTACAGTGACGCGGTAGAACAGATGGCTCTCAAGGCAAAATTACCTTTGATTGATATTAGAACAGTGTTTGAAGGTGAGCCTCAAGTTGAGGATTTGGTCTGTGAAGATGGTATTCATCCTAACGAAAAGGGACACGCATTAATCGCGCGGACGCTCAAAGCTTATAGATAAGAGATATCGCAATGATTCTCGTTAGAATCTAGATACTGTGATTGATAACGAAAGCCCCTGACACTGTACGGTATCAGGGGCTTAGCATTTGTTCCAAATGCTCTGGTCAGACTGTCCGAAAACTCCTGTAAATAGGTCGTTTCAGACAAATTGTGGCGGAGAGTAAGAGATTTGAACTCTTGATACCCTTCTGGGGTATACACGATTTCCAGTCGTGCTCCTTCGGCCAGCTCGG
>DUNL01000216.1 GCA_012839385.1 Clostridiaceae bacterium | reverse complement strand
CCGGTTTTTATTCCGGCAAGATTGCTGCAGATGTATTTCTTAACATCTTCCCATAATGTGGTGGGAATATATGCGCGAGATGCGGCAGAACATTTCTGTCCCTGGTACTCGAATGCACCACGGGTAAGGGCCGTAGCGACCTGTAGGGCATCGGCGGTCTCGTCGGCAAAAACATAGTCCTTTCCACCTGTTTCACCCACTATGCGCGGGTAGGATCTGTATTTGCCCATATTCCCTGCAATGGTTTTCCACATACTGTTGAATACAGCCGTAGATCCTGTAAAGTGCAATCCGGCAAAGTCGCGATGGTTAAATATCACATCTGCTGCATCTCTTCCGTCTGCATATACCAGGTTTATAACACCACCGGGTAATCCTGCTTCCTGCAAGACCTTCATAATTAGATGTGCAGAGAAGACAGCTGTCTTTGATGGTTTCCAGACTACAGTGTTGCCCATCAGTGCGGGAGCACCAGGCAGGTTGCCTGCAATGGAGGTGAAATTGAAAGGGGTAAGTGCGAAAATAAACCCTTCCAGTGGCCGCCATACCATCCGGTTCCATATACCCGGTGAAGAACTGGGCTGCATGGAGTATATCTTATGCATGTTTTTCACGTTAAAACGGTAGAAGTCTACCAGTTCACAAACAGCATCTATCTCAGATTGAAACGCGTTCTTTGATTGCCCGATCATGGTTACGGCATTGAACTCGGCACGATAGGGGCCAGCGATCAGCTCGGCGGCCTTCAGGAAAATAGCTGCGCGGCTCTCCCACTGCATTGCTTCCCACGCCGGTTTGGCTTTCAATGCCTCGTCGATAGCCATCTGCACATGTTTCTTTTCGCCCTGGTGGTAGTGCCCCAGCAGGTGCCGGTGGTTATGCGGCGGGCGAATATCTTTCAGCTTGCCGGTGCGGATCTCTTTTCCGCCGATGATCATGGGAAGGTCGAGTCCCCCCTTGTTGAGTTCGGCCAATTTCTGTTTAAGTATAATTCTTTCTGGCGTTCCCGGGGCATAGCTCCTCACAGGTTCATTTATTACTTCCGGTAATTGATAGACTCCTTTAGGCATAAATAATTAGTTTAGTTAGGTTATTACTTTATTGGCATAGTACAAACATACCAAAAAAAGTTATATTATGGCACTTTGAGGAGTAGTTTTATGATGAAAATTTTCAATCATACTACATCTGATTCATTTTTTTTATATATTTGTAACACCTTAATACTTTTATAAAAACGCATGTATTCAGAAAACATTACTTTCACCAATTTAGAAAATTCAGAGATCGCTTTTCGTGGCCAATCCAACAACAGCCTGAGGCAGTCATGCCTGCTGTTTAAAGTTATGAACAACCGCACACTGGTAAAAACCGGCAAATATCTTGTGAATTTTGCATTTGCTATTCATTTCCCGGTAGAAGGTATTCTTCGCAAAACTATTTACAAACATTTTGTTGGAGGAACATCAATCGATGATTGCGTGAAGACCATTGAGAAACTCGCATCCCGGAATGTGGGTACTATCCTGGATTTCGCTGTTGAAGGTGAGGAGCGTGAAGATCTGTTTGATGCCACCTGTGATGAAATCATCCGTACAGTTGAGATTGCGCGCAAAAACAGTAATGTGCCGTTTAGTGCTTTCAAGATTACCGGGATAGCCCGCTTTGATTTACTAGCGAAGGTCAGTGAGAATAATTCCATAACAGATGAAGAGAGAGATGAATTCAGACGTGTTGAAGAGAGGGTGGATACAATTTTCAGACGTGGTTTCGAACTGGGAGTCCCCATTCTTATCGATGCCGAAGAGACGTGGATACAACCCGTGCTTGATGATATTGTAATGAAGATGATGGTGAAATACAACAAAGATAAAGCCATTGTTCAGAATACCTATCAGATGTACCGCCACGATAGTATGGAGCGAATTAAACAGCACCACCGTCAAGCTCTGGAAAAGGGTTTTAAGTTCGG
>DUNL01000234.1 GCA_012839385.1 Clostridiaceae bacterium | reverse complement strand
TTTGCCGAAGACGAGAACTTTCGCATCGCTATCGCCATCGGTCATATAGCTGAAGATAAAGAACCCCATTCATTTAATTATTCCCATATCAGGGATATCGAATAATAGCAAGTCCGGACCACGAACTATATTCAATATGATGGGTACTGAGGGGAAGGCATTATGAGTAATAGGGAATGGGAGAATCTTCAAACAACAGCAAAATTTGTCCGAAATCGTCTCCACAACAAGCCCAGAATCGGTATTATTCTCGGCACAGCCTTGGGTGGACTGACTGAAGAGATCGCTAATCCTGTAGAGATACCCTATGCCGAGATACCGCATTTTCTACAGTCAACAGCTCCGGCCCACGCCGGCACACTGATAGGCGGCGAATTCGCGGGACAGAACGTTGTCTGCATGTCAGGACGCTTTCATTATTATGAGGGTTATTCTTTTAGCGAATTGGCATTACCTGTCCGTCTGTTTAAGTTGCTGGGTGTAGAGATTGCCATAATAACCAATGCCGCAGGGGCCATCAATACCGCTTATGCTCCGGGTGATTTTATGCTGATCTCCGACCACTTAAACTTGTTGGCGGTTGCGCCCACCAGAGGTCTAAACCTGGATCAGCTCGGTCCACGTTTCTTTGATATTTCCACGGTATATGATCTTAAATTGCGCGAATTGGCTTTCGCCGAAGCGAATCAACTCCACACTTGTCTGCGCGAAGGGGTATATGCTTTTATGACCGGGCCGCAATTCGAGACTCCGGCCGAGATTCGCGCTCTACGCGTCTTGGGAGCTGACGCCGTCGGTATGTCAACCGTGCCCGAAGTAATCACCGCCGCTCATTGCGGTCTCCCGGTCCTAGGCATATCTGTGATAACTAATATGGCGGCGGGTATTTTGCCTCAAGATGCCCCTTTATCGCAGGTTGAGGAAGTGGGAACGGAAGCAACGGCCGATCTGATTCGTCTGCTAAAAGGGGTTCTCAACAAATTATAGAAGTGGCTGAAGAACGGTTACAGATCCGCTGAAGGAGCAACAAAAAAGCCTCGTTAAGGATGACAAAAGGAGAAAATTATCGTGAATAATATACCTGCGCGCAGATACGATCATGATCTGGCTTTCCTGCTACGCTATGAGAATGTCGCCTGGTTTGAGGACGGTAAGGTCAGAATATTAGACCGGCGGATCTATCCCACAGAGATTAAATTTGTCGTCTGCGACAAATATCAGGAAGTCGCCAAGGCAATCAAGAACATGGTGACACAAAGCGCAGGCCCCTATACAGCAGCAGCTATGGGAATGGCGCTAGCTGCCTGGGAATGTCGCCACCAAACCGCCGCTAAGCAATTGGACTTTTTACAAAAAGCAGCACATACGCTCTCAACCGCCAGGCCAACCACAGAAGTCCGCATGCGCCAAGTTGTTGGTAGCAGTCTTCGCCATGCCGAAAAAGCCTTAGACGAAGGCGAAGACATAAGTACCGCGCTATTTGTTTACGCCTTCGACAATATACAGTACCGCTACAAAGTTATGAGTACAGTAGCTAAGCATCTTGTCGATCTGTTCCCTACGGACGCGAATATAATCACCCATTGTTTTGGCGAAACAATCGTGGGCACTGCCTTAAGAGAAGCTAAGGCCAGAGGGATCGAACCGCGATTATTTGTCCCTGAGACCAGGCCTTATTTGCAAGGATCCAGGCTTACAGCCAGTGTAGCTTGTGATATGGGCTTCGATGTTACTGTCATTACCGACAATATGGTAGCGGCCACGATTAAAAACAAGGACATTAATGTCTTTACTTCAGCTGCTGATACAATCTGTATGAACGGTCATATTATTAACAAAGTTGGCACTTGGCAGATCGCTCTCTTATGCTCTCATTTCGGCATACCCTACTATGTTACAGGCATTCCCGATCAGGGAACTCGAAGTGAAAACATTAATATCGAAGAACGAGATCCGGCCGAAGTTTTATCATGCGGTGGCAGGAAAATGACCCTAGAGGGTGTTGGCGCTTATTATCCTGCCTTTGACATTACCCCACCGGAACTGGTTAGCGGGATAGTAACAAATAATGGTGTCTTCTCACCGCGAGAACTACTAACTTACTATGATTTGTATCCCGATTGTAAATTCTACACCGGCACATAAGTTTATGTTCTTTTACCTTGAATTTCCGTAGTACAATAATAAAATACCGTTGACATTCATCTCTTTGTTTTCTAGACCTTGACACTTGTAAAGGCCAGTGAAATAATTGATTCTATATTGAATAGAATGTATTTATATGGGTAAATAACGGTATTAAACCGAGGGAATCGGATGAGAGTTCCGGGCTATCCCAGTAACCGTGAAGCTGACGAAATGACATTTTACCACTGCCCCCAAAGGGCGGGAAGGCGTCAAAGTAGAATGAAGCAAAGCCGGGAGACCTATCTACCCATAAGCTTCTGGGATTGAGTGAAATTTTGCAGCTATTTGAATGCCTCACAAATACAAGTTGCTCCCTCAATCTGAGAGAGCAACTTTTTTGCTCCTTATCTATTCAATAATTAGAAAGGAGATTTAGAATGAAAACCACTAAAATCTTGTCAATGTTGTGTGTAATTGCCTTGCTTCTGGCCTGTATCGCAGGTTGCGCTAAACAGCCCGCTCAGGAAACAGAAAAGATAGTTGAGCAGGATACGGCTGCTGAAACAAGCGCCACTCCAGATACAGAGGCAGAGACAGCAACCGAGGTAAAGGAGACAGAAAACACTGTCGAAGAAGAACCGTCCTCCCAAGATAATGCCATCAATATTACCGATATGGCCGGCAGAGAAATTACTCTGTCAGAACCTGCTACTCGCGTAGTGGCGCTTACCGCTTCTGACTGTGAGATTCTCTACGCTATTGGCGCGGGAGATACTTTAGTAGGGCGGGGTGAGTATTGTGATTACCCGGCGGAAGTTCTGGATATTCCCAGTGTTGAGTCCGGCTCTAATACCAATATTGAACAGATCATAGCCTTGGAGCCACAGGTATTATTGATGAGCACTATGGCACAATCTGAAGCCCAAGTCGAGCAGCTGGAGGCAGCTGGTATTAAAGTAGTTGTCAGCAACGCGCTGGATATCGAAGGGGTATATACGGCTATTAACATGATTGGCAGTTTAATGAACAAAGATGAAGAAGCCACCAAAGTAATTGATGAAATGAAGACCACCTTCGCAGAGATAGCAGAACTGGCGACCGGAGATAATACCGAATCAGTATATTTTGAAGTATCGCCTTTAGAATATGGTCTTTGGACCGCGGGCAGTAAGACCTTTATGCATGAGATCGCCACTATGTTAAAACTGAAAAACTGTTTTGAAGACGTGGAGGCCTGGGGTGAAATATCTGAAGAGCAGGTTCTAGAGCGTAATCCGGATTATATCGTGACTATCAGTATGTACGCCGGTGAAGGTCCAACACCTGAAGAAGAAATTATAAGCCGTAAAGGCTGGGAAAACATCACCGCCGTAAAGAACAATACTATATTAAATCTCCAAAATAATGAATTGTCCCGCCCCGGCCCTCGACTGGCTGATGGCGCCAAACAGCTCTATGAATTAGTTTATGGAGACAAGACACAATAGTTCGTTTGCCTGATTATAAGGCTGAAATTAGGGAACATACTCTCTCTATTTCTGATCTGCGGAGGAATAAAGCGTGAGTAGAGTAGGCGAAAATTTTAAACTGCATGAGTATATATTATTTGCCCTAGCAACTATTGCCACCTTTATTCTCTGTGTCTGCGTGGGCAGTGTAAACATACCGTTGAAAGACACTGCCCACGTGATTTGGAATAGCATAAGGGGTTTACCCGCGCCTCAAGAAATATCTAATGCTATTATCCTAACGGTTAGACTACCTCGAGTTATGTGCGTAGCCTTAGTGGGAGCAGCTCTCTCTCTATGCGGTGGCGCCATGCAAGGCTTATTAAAAAACCCCCTGGCTGACGGATCCACTCTCGGTGTATCTTCCGGGGCCTCCTTAGGGGCGGTAATAGCCATCGCGTTGGATATTTCCATACCTGCCCTGCCTTTCGCCGGCACAATGGTAATGGCCATCTTATTTGCCTTTATCTCACTACTGATGATACTAAGCCTAGCCTACAAACTTGATTTTTCCTTATCTACCAATACCATAATTCTTATCGGAGTCATTTACTCCATGTTTGTTTCGGCCATTATGAGCCTGGTTATCACTTTCGCCTATGACCGGCTGAAACATATAACTTTCTGGACCATGGGCAGCCTCCAAGGCTCAAACTATTCAAATGCTTTAGTTCTACTCGGGGCATTGCTTATCTTTGGCACGATAATCTCTAGTCTGGCCAGGGAATTGAATGCCTTCGCGGTTGGGGAAGATAACGCCAGACATATTGGTGTTGATGTCAAGCGTGTAAAACTTACCATACTGATTGCTGTTTCCGCTCTTATCGGAGTTTGTGTATCCATAGGAGGAGTTATTGGTTTTGTAGGTTTGGTAACACCACATATGGTACGTATGATTGTGGGACCTAACCACAAGCGCCTTCTACCCGCATCCCTTTTTGGTGGCGCTATTTTCTTGATGTTAGCTGACCTTGTAGCGAGAATTCTCGTGAACCCTATAGAACTGCCTCTAGGTGTTGTAACCTCTTTCATAGGCTCTTTGATGTTTGTGATTATATTTTACCGCTCCAGGAAAAGGACTTAATTATGTCAATGCTAGTAGTAAAAAACCTGACGGTGCGCTATGGCAACCTGACAGTTGTAGAAGACATCAGCTTTTCTTTAGATAAGGGACGCTGGCTTATGATCGTTGGTCCTAACGGAGCAGGCAAATCTACCATAGCCAAAGCCATTACTCGAGATATAAACTACTCCGGACAAGTACTATGGTATGGCACAGATGTCCAATCCATGAAACCGCACAAACTGGCCAGGAAAATCGGCATGCTGGCCCAAAACCACAGAATGGGTTATTCCTTCACTGTAGAAGAAGTTGTCCGTTTAGGACGATATTCCTACGCGCCTCATATTTTCGCGAAACGAGACAAAGATGAAACGGCTTTGGTAGAAAAGGCTTTATTAAAAACGGGGATGCAGGATTTGCGCCGGCAATCAATATTAACGCTTTCCGGAGGAGAACTACAAAGGACTTTCTTGGCCCAACTTATCGCTCAGGATCCGGAGCTTCTTATCTTAGATGAACCGACTAACCATTTAGATCTCGTATATCAAAAACAAATGTTTGAATTAATTCGCCAATGGATCCATGACACAGACCGATCCGTAATATCTGTAGTACATGACCTTTCCTTAGCCAGGGCCTATGGAACAGATGCTCTTTTAATCAATCAGGGACAATTAGTAGACGTAGGGTCAGCCCAAGATGTACTCTCCAGAGCAAATCTTAAAGATGTTTACTCCATGGATGTATTCGCGTGGATGCACTCTATGTTAAGTCAATGGCAAGACTGAAATAAGACCGCCCACATCAGGACGGTCTAGACGCAAAACTTCCTGTATGTAATAATCCGGGCCTACGCCCGCATCAGATTTACAGCGGAGTTACGTTGACGGCTCTAGTTTTGGCACTGTTCCGGGGATCCGGCTCAGTGTCATAAGTCACTCGCTGTCCTTCGGACAGTGTCTTAAAGCCATCGGCCTGGATTGCGGAAAAGTGAACAAAAACATCCTCTCCGCCTTCATCATCAGAGATGAATCCATAACCTTTTTCTGCATTGAACCATTTGACTGTACCGTTTTTCACCTGAGGTACCTCCTCAAAATTTTGTACTCGCAATAAAAAAGCTCCCACCCCCGAGAAACTGACAAATCACTACTTAGAGGGTCGTGAGCTTGCATTCCTGACAGAGTACATTGACAATTTAGCATGCATGTAGACTAAAGTCAACGACTGTCAACTCTTTCTCGCTACTAAAAATATTTTAAATACTAAGTCCACAGCATAATCCTTGAACATTTCTATAATAACTTGTTTTGCCGATCAGATTAATTTTACCTGCAGAGGTAACTAAAATCAGGTAAAATAGAAAAAAATAGGAGGAATGGTTGCGGAAAAAGGTTCAATGCCCGATACTCAAACCCCTCTGTCAGCCTTATTGTCAATATGCCTCGCAGAAAATATAGAATTAACATTGAGCAGGAAACAATACTGTGGCGAGATCGAAAGCGCTTTCTTGGTCTACCTTTATCTTTTACTCGCTATGAGATCACGCCAACCCGTCTTACTATCAGGGTAGGTTTCTTCAATACCAGCACCGAAGAAATATTACTCTTCCGGGTTCTAGATTTGCAGTCTAAACGTACTTTTTGGCAGAAGATCTTTGGAGTTGGAACTATCTTTATTTATACCATGGATCAAACCGCCAAAATAGCTGAGTTTAGAAATATTAAAGGCGCCGAGAAAGTCAGACAATTGCTGGGAAAGATAGTTGAGGCTGAACGAGAGAGAAAACGTATAACCGCTCGCGAGATGTTCGCCTCCGGCTTTGGAGACACTGATTACACAGCAGATCTGGACGGTGATGGTATACCGGACTATCTACAATACTGAGGCAGGATAATGACATCAAGAAAAGCTGTCCAAATCATTTACTGGACTTTCGCCCTTATGCCCTTACTGGTAGCTTTGGTTTTGGTGTGGCTATTACCTGAGGAAATACCTGTGCACGCGGATTCCAGCTGGCAAATAACTCGCTATGGCAGCCGCTTCGAGATTTTCCTCATCCCTGCGGCAGTACTGCTAATCTTAACAGTTTTCAAATTTTTCTTTGATTTACTTGAACGCGGCGGCGCTACATCCAGAGGCTCAAAACTATTTTACTTTCTCTATCTGCTGGTCGGTGCCGCTTTTAGTATTCTGGGCATTATTGGCGAGTTTCTACCCGTATTCATTCTTGCTAAACAAGGATTCTCGATCACTTAAACTCTATTGGCAGTTATTTGTTAGCCTATAATTCATTGTGTGCTGATTTAACACCATGTCCTCTATGATACTAGAAAGACCGCCGCTCCAATAACATTTAAAACCAACTCGCTTTTGTCAACATTTACTATAATTTCTGGATAACAATATAATAATTGGTATAATATTTACTAAAAGGAGGTGTCATCAATGTCAAAGAAGAAGACTCCAATTATAGCCATGGCTATCGTAATCGTTGCTTTGCTCGTTGTTATAGGTTTACTGATAAACAAAAATCAGAATTTAAAAAAGGACGCGATACTAAATTCAGAAGGCTTACCAGAGTTTGAAAATATCTCGGAAGATGGTTATTTTGTACTGCACAAGGAGGGTGTAGCCAAAGATTTCTCAGGTAAGAAAAGCCTAAAACTAGAATGGTATACAGATGGCCTATGCCCGGACTGTACCAGAGCGCATACGAGAACAGAAGAATTTTTATATGATAAGATTGATAACGGCATAATAGAAATTAAATTCCATATCTTAAATTTTCTGCCACAACATTCTCCGGAAGACTATCCGCTGAGACTGGCTATCTGGAACCTGGGCGTGGCTGAATACGCACCGGATAGGATTAAGGAATTTATGAATATTATCTATCAAGAGGAAAACCCTGTGCCGCTAGAAGATAGAGATGAAAACTATTTCCTGGATAAGGCCAAAGAAGCAGAAATTCCTCAAGAAGCTATCGACAAAATCATAAAGAACAAATTCGTCCTCGAGGCAGTCGTAAATAAAGCCTCGGTAGGTATTCGTCAGAATAAGGATCTCATTGAGATGTCTCCTCATGAAAGAATGTTTGTACCCTTTATCTTTGTAAGCGGTGAGAAAATGGCCTTACAGGGTGAATCAGAGGATACAGATAAAGAAATTATTGAACCTATACAAAAATATATTGACGACATGAAACTTGTTCCCTGTCCCGAAGATGAAGAAGGAGATTCAGGCTGCAATTAATATAATAAGATCTGTTATCACCTTTTGTCACAATTAAAAACGACTTTTAGCTTCCATTAAATAAGAATCAGCAAGGAGTGAGTGCTGGTGACTCACTCCTTACTACTTCCCTTATTTATTGGCTGAATTTTACTAACGCGTTAGACAATATAACAACTTGAGACTTCAAAAAAGGAAGATCCTCAGCTCTTAGGTCTGCAATTTTCACCCAAACTACAGAAGAATCCTCGTTTTCAGAAGTTATTAATTTTCACTTATATATGACTTTGTGTTACGGCTAGTTGTCATCATTTAGTTTATGATCATAAACAGCACACAACATTAATTATAACCACGAGCAGAAGCTCCAATTATTATGATAATACGAGGTGAAGACAATGATTAAAGTAGGCGATTACTTACCTGATATACAACTGTTAGATGACGCGGGCAACAAAGTTTCAACTTCAGACTGGAAGGGCAAGAAAACAATACTCTATTTTTACCCCAAGGACAATACTCCCGGTTGCACCAACCAGGCCGTATCGTTTGAAAACTCAAGGAAAGATCTGGAGCGGGAAGGCTACCAAATCATTGGAGTCAGTAAAGACTCTGTCGCCTCTCACCAGCGCTTCAAAGATAAGTATATGTTAAAATTCACTCTGCTCTCCGACCCCGAGCTTGAACTGATTAAAGCTATGGATGTCTGGGTAGAGAAAAAGAATTTTGGTAAAAGTTACTTCGGAGTGGAGAGATCGACTTTCTTAATCGACGAGGACCTTAAAGTCATAAAGATCCTTCGCAAAGTAAAACCGGCCGGGCATGGAGAAGAAATTCTTAAAGAAATTCGCTCATAAAACCAAGTTTTGTTTCCTCTTAGAAATAAAATAGATATAATTAGATGAATAGTTTCTTAAAAAGGAGTGGGCACCATAATTGACACTCTCAATTATGGTGCCTAGATAACCATGGAAAATATTGACTATCTAAATCAGCTTGATCAAGAACTAGTCGTAGCTATCGGCTGTACGGAACCTGTCGCGGTAGCTTATGCCGCGGCGCTGGCTAAGAAGCAAGCCGGACCCGGAGCGATAAAAAAACTTGATGTCATCGCCAGTATAAATATTTATAAGAACGCGATGGGAGTCAATATACCGGGCACTCAAGAAATGGGGGTAGCCATGGCGGCAGCTCTAGGTGCCATAGCAGGAAACGCGGATCAAGGATTAGAAGTTTTAAGCAATGTAACCGAAGGCAATATCGCCGAAGCCAAAGCTTTATGTGAAAACGGAAAAGTCACACTGGAAACTTATGATGGCGAACAACCACTATATATAGACGTAAAGCTCAGAACCGATCACCACTCCGGCCGAGCTATAATCGAACATAAACATGACCTTATCATACTCCTTGAAAAAGACAGCGTAACTATATTCCAGAATGAACCCACATTATCTACCGAACTTAAAGATAGTATTACAGCGGATAACATATCCTCTATTTACGATTTTGCCTTAAATGTTGACCTCTCTAAACTAGATAAAATACGCAGAGCAGTGGAATTAAACGGTAAAGTCGCTGACGAAGGCCTTAAAAATGAATACGGCTTATCCGTCAGTCATGCCCTACAAGGACCCTGTGACTTAAAAGATTTTAACCTTGAGATATACTGCGCTGTTAAAACAGCCGCGGCTACTGACGCACGCATGGCAGGAGCACCCTTACCGGTAATGAGTAATTCAGGTAGCGGTAATCAGGGTCTGACTGTTACTATACCTGTCTTAGCTGCCGCGGAATGGCTTAATGCTGACGAAGAAACCCATATGCGCGCCCAAACCTTATCTCAACTAATCGCAGTCCATGTAAAAAGTAGTTTTGGTAGACTATCCCCACTTTGTGGCGCTGTCGCTGCCGGGGTCGGGGCAAGTTGTGGCATCGTCTATCTACTAGGCGGAAAACTACCTGAGTGCATAGCGGCCGTACAAAATATGTTTGGTACAATTACCGGAATGATTTGTGATGGCGCTAAGGCTGGCTGCGCATTAAAAGTATCAACATGTGTCTTTGCCGCGGTTCAAGCAGCAAAAGTAGCCATGGCCGGCAGATCGATACAATCTACTGACGGTGTAATTGAAGAAGACGTAGAGGCTACCATCCGTAATATGGAACGTATTTCCAAAGAAGGAATGGCAGATATGGACAGATTGTTGCTTAATATTATGTTGAACAAATAAAGCTTTAATCTCTATTCAAGCTATTAGCAGGCTTTCCGACTAAAAAGGAAAAAGAGGCTGTCCTCAAATAAGGTGGCCTCTTTTTTGTCAGCTTATAAGCAATTAAAAGGGTTTAGCGTTTTCAGCGCTAGAAAAGGGCTGTCCCGACACGCTTCAAGGTGTATTGCGACAGCCCCCTAAATAATTTAACTATTACAAATTTACCAACCGAATCCTACCCAATTCATAGCGGCATGCCATTGAATGGAAGTGAATATGAAAGTAAAGAGAATGAAGAAAAATCCCAGCGCCAAAAACGTTAACCAAGTTTTCTTCTCTTCTTTCGGCTTACTTACTATTGAAGCTATTCCCGCCAAAAGAATAAAGAGAGGCGTCCCATTATAAAGAACATAGAAAAAATTGTTGGGGCCTACATTTCTAATCGCCAGCGCGAAAATCATAGCAAATAAAGAAAACAGGAAAATAATGTTAAAATACGAAGCATATTCAGAAATCACATCTGTTAATTTTGCTTTATCTTTCAACAAATAGGTCTTAAGTAGCCAGGCAATTACCGGAACAGCAGCGACAAAAAATATCATAAAGAACCAGATTAGGAAGAAACCCCCTGCATGCCATGAATAAAAAGGCGCGGTGCTTAAAGTAAAAATCAGTGTTGTTAAAAATGGCACAATGACAGCAAACAACACATGCATAGGCTCTTTCGTACCTAGTATCCCGGATGCTAACCAGCCAAAATAACGTTTACCAAAGGCTGCCAGCTGCGAGGATTGTGCTTGTTGAGCAGCTGGATACGCTCCTTGCTGAGGCGGGTAAGGAGGCATTTGTTGTACAGGAGCTTGATAAGCTTGCTCCACAGGCTGTTGCTCTTGCGCACTCTCAACTGTGGGCTGCTGCGCAATATCTGTAGCTACTTGAGCGGGTGTTTGGGCATCTCCGGCAGGATCCACCCGTTGATCATGGCCGCACTTTGGACAAAAGAGCGCCGACTCAACCATTTCCGCGTTACAGTTAATACAATTTTTCATCTTCAGTATCTCCTTTTCAGTTGGCTCTTATAAGCCAAACAGCGGTATATTACAATCATTGTTACAATTAATAGAAAATAATAAAAGAACTATTGTGACGTAATTGTAGCATAATTAATTTGTAGAGATATTATGTAAATGTCAATTTTCATCTCGATTACTTATTTATCATGAGGAATAAGGTTACTGCTAACTATACTATATCCATATGATGAACCAGCATCCTCTATTAGTTCAATAAACAAAATCCCTTCGCTTTCTTGACTATATTCTGCAATTATCTCAAACTGCAATTCAACTGTATCTGTTTCCGGCAAAAATTCAGAAGTAATAGGTTTAAGAATAATTGAAGGGCCATCGCCAAGCTGAACAAAATAAGAATCCTTCTCATGCAAATAAGGAAAAAAATCTCTATCTATTTGAGGAACATACTCATATTTTACTAAAAAGACATCGTTAAGTATGTCCAGCATCTGTTGCGTCGTGACCATTCTACCGTATCCATCTTCAGCAACAGAGCTTCGTTCAGCATCCAGCTTAATCATCCACATAAGTACAGTTTCTAAATACTCTATACTGGGCTCCAAATTAAACCCGTTCTCAAATAAAGTTGCAAAACCAATGGAAGTAAAAACCGGACTCATTCGATTGAGTATCTCCTCGGTTTTTCCTGCAAAAAATTCATCAACAGCCTTCAGTTTTTCTGGTTCAGTTTGCAGAGATTTTGACACCACCGTTGTACCTTCCTGTTGCAGAACTGTTTCTGACACCTCTGCTGTATCTTCCTGTATAGGAGCGGTGTCTGACACTTCTGCTGTTTCTTCCTGTATAGGAACAGTGTCTGACACTTCTGTAGTTTCTTCGTGTGTAACTTGAATTGTAGTTACTATCACATCTGTTTCCGACATATTAGTGGTTTCTGTTGTCATAAGAGCTTCAGTCATAGTAACTGGTGTTGTCGCATTACTACTTGTTGTACTAAGCATGTCAAAAATTGATTTATTTTGATCATCAGAACAACTGGTAAGATTCAAGAATATATACACCAAAATCATTAACATAACAATGTTAATTTGTATTCTTTTGCTCTTCCTCATTGTTTCACCTCACTAATTCTATACCGTACTCCTAATAAACAAAAAATTCTTTATATATTTTCATTTATATTACTAGGCTAATAGAATAAAGTCACAATTTCAACGTAATTTATCTTTTTGAGCAAAAGACAAAAGTATTTGACATCGACTAATAGCTTTCGTATAATCGACGTACATTGCGGAAAGGCTAGGCCCCTCAGACGTAGTCTGTACCCGTATTCTGATCTATATCTAGAGAACTTGCGGGTGTAGTTCAATGGCAGAACATCAAAGGGAATCGAACCCTCGTGGTCAGCTTGGGAAGCTGATGTTCTGCCATTGAACTACACCCGCAAGTTCTCTAGATATAGATCAGAATATCGACTAATAGCTTTCGTA
>DUNL01000147.1 GCA_012839385.1 Clostridiaceae bacterium | reverse complement strand
TAAAGATTTTTGGAGGTCCTGACATACACTTCTCTTCAATTAGCACAAGGGAAGGGAGGTGACAGACCAGCTAACTAAAGTCAAGGGTCTTTTTGAAAACATTTATAGAAGAATCGACAGCTCCTTATGCAGCCGGTAGCAAGCCAGCTGCATACTTTTTATTATGTTCCTCAGGTGTAATCATAACGAATGGCCTTCTGTTTTTTAGCACGGAAAATATGATACGAACCAGTTTGTTCATTACAGCACCCAGGGCTTGTTTTCTGGTTTTATTTTTAATTTTTTTCTGGTAGTAGTCGTGTATTACCCTGTTCACATAATCGCCATTTCTATTTTTCCGAATGGACACCAAAGCGGCAAGATACAATGCTCGACGCGCATAGGGGGATCCCCGTTTGGAGAGTTTGTTTTTTGTACCGACAAACTTTCCAGATTGCTTAACAGACGGGTCCATGCCAAGGTAGGCGACTAATTGCTTTGAGCGGTCAAACCGGTCAATATCTCCAACCTCAGAGGCGATGATGGACGATATTTTAGGCCCAAAGCCTGGTAAGCTTTTTATTAACTCAACTGCTGGTACCTTAACCGCAAATGCATTTATTTCAATTTCAAGCTGGTTAAGCTTCTCATCGGCCTGCTGCATCATACCAACATAGAGTTTGATACAGGTGAAATATCCATCCAGTTGAGTGCCGAATGTTAGGGCATCCCGCGCACATTGTTGAAGGGCCTTGTATTTGTTTTTTGCATATTCCTGCCCGCGCCTGCTATTAGTTCTTATTAACTCTACGACATCCTTTTTGGGCGCATCGAGCAGTTGCGCGGGGGCAGGGTAAGCAAGCAGTAGGGATTGGGCTGTCTTTGATTCCACAGCAAATATTTCCGTGAATCCGGGCCAAACTTGATCTATTTTTGATGTAAGTTGGTTTATTGTCTGAACCCTGGTTTTCCCCAGGTGATGGTGGGCCCGGGTTAATATTTTCAGGTTTGTCACATCATCGTCAGGCATTTCGTATTCCCGTAAGTCCAGAACAAAAAACAGCCTCGCAATCTCCTCACAGTCCACTTTATCTGTTTTTACTTTTCTGATGCTGACATTTTTGATAGAATGGGACTGTAAAGGATTTATCAGAAACACCCTAAAGTTGTTTCTGATAAAGAAGCAGACGAGACGCTCGGAATAATGACCGGTAGATTCCAGCAATATTGCTGGCTTGGTCACCAGCGTCTCTTCTGTTTTCCTAAGACAGGTGACCAATTTAGTCAGCCCTTTAGCATCGTTTGTTATTTTGGTAGGTTTCCGATGCAACAGACCACCGGGAGTAAGTACACAAAAGTAAGAAGAATCCTTTCCGACATCGATACCGACTACTGTACAATCAACGTTCACAATAACACCCCTTTGTTGGTAGTTTGAAGGGTTGTCCATTCCTATTCCAGAAGGTGCATCCTTGCGTGTAAAGCGGGAATAAAGGTCCCAACCAGCAAAATCGCATATACTTCTTGAATGGGTAACAGTCAATGACGCGGGTATAGATTTCTCTTCCCTGGGACGGTTTCGCTAACACCCCTTCAATAACAGTATAATACAGTTCCCAGGTTGGAAGCCCCAATGGACAACCCCCTAACTATAACTTACAAGGGGACGGTTCTTTTGACGCCTTTATTACCCACCCCCACCCCAGGCTTTCCCCCCGAGGGGGAGGAAGCAGTG
>DUNL01000071.1 GCA_012839385.1 Clostridiaceae bacterium | reverse complement strand
GACAGACAGACAGACAGACAGATATGTCTGTCTGTCTGTCTGTCTGTCTGTCTGTCTGTCTGTCTGTCTGTCTGTCTGTCTGTCTGTCTGTCTGTCTGTCTTCAGATTGTGAGCAGAAAAGTCTTCAAATGTCAAGAGCAAATCACGATAATATTCATATTGTTTTTTTCGTGCTGTAAGCTCCTTTGTAAGTTCCTCTATAAGCTTCGTGAAACTGTCCAGTATACGGACAATTTCACGCTGCATTGGCAGCGGGGGGAGGGGAATCTTGAATTTTGCAAATCTGCTCATATCAACAGAAGCAAAACTTGACATATTGGTGTTGTTCAAACACCATTCATCCAACTTAAAGCAGTAGTAATAGGCAAACATAGGGTCGATACGCTCTATATACTGTTTTTTCCGGGTAAGATATGTGAACCTTTGATTTGCAAGCGATTCTACTGTAATTAATGCGTGTTCCCCAATCGTTGCAGACGTTGCAACAATGAGTGAATTAGCCGGAAATAATGAGCCTTTAACTGCATCTGGTGTAATATGTTGTAGTGAATCCGACAGGATACGCCCGTTTTCTCTGATATCATCCATTCGAAACCACGGGATTGTTCCATTTTCCCAATACTTTGCGTTTGATTTTGAGGGTGTGTACCCATTCTTGATGTCGAAAGCGTCATGCAACGTGACAAATTCCACCCCATCCGGACACAATTCAGCAATCAGTTCCTCCAGCTTACTCATGCCCCCACCTCAATCTCCGCGATGATCTTGGCAATCTCTTCTCGCAAAACCTGTTGCCGTGCTACAATTTCCTCAATCTCATTGTTGAGGGCAACAATGTCCACCTTTTCCCGTGTATCCTCCTGCTCCACATAGGTGCTGACGGAAAAATTGTAGTCTTGTTCTGCAATATCGGCGTTGGTTACGACCTTTGCAAAATATTCTTTATCTATCCTTTCAGTAAACGCCGCGACAATTGTTTTGATGTTATCTGGTGTCATCTTGTTGCTGTTGGTGACCTTTACGAATTCTCTGGAGGCATCGATGAACAGGGTGCTGTTTTCTGTTTTGGACTTTTTCAGCACCATGATACAGGTGGCGATGCTTGTGCCATAAAACAGGTTGTCCGGGAGCTGTATCACACAATCGATATAGTTGTTATCGATCAGGTATTTGCGTATTTTCTGTTCCGCGCCGCGGCGGTACATCACGCCGGGGAAACAGACAATCGCCGCTGTGCCGCTGGTGGCAAGCCAGGATAGGCTGTGCATGATAAAGGCAAGGTCTGCTTTGGATTTCGGTGCTAACACCCCGGCGGGGGAAAAACGCGGGTCGTCGATCAGTAATGGATTATCTTTGCCCTCCCATTTGATGGAGTAGGGGGGATTGGACACGATGGCTTCGAAGGGTTCATCATCCCAATGCAGCGGGTCGGTCAGTGTGTCACCGTGGCCGATGTCGAATTTATCGTAGTCTATATCGTGCAGGAACATATTGATGCGGCAGAGGTTATAGGTGGT
>DUNL01000184.1 GCA_012839385.1 Clostridiaceae bacterium | reverse complement strand
TGGTTGTGGGCGAACCAGGAGTAGGTGAGATCGGCCCAGAGGACTCCCCGAAGTATCTCGAACGCTATTAGAATGGAACGTTTCAGGCCGTCTTTCCCCTGGTAGTTGCTGATGATGGTCTTCCGGACCTGGTAATCCTGCCTGAGTGCCTCCAGGTCGCGCTGTGTGAACGTGGACGGAGAAGGGGTTACCAGGAATATTTTCTTCTGCTGCTCGCTTTGCTGTCCCACGTGAGTTCCCCCTGACTCTGCTGGACTGGCTCCAGAGTTATCTTGGGGGCTGTGTCTACGCGGGATGTTATATATATTTCATAGGATAAACGGGCTTGTGATAGGAGGGAGGGACCCAGTTAGCAGGTATCCCGCCTGGGAAAAGGGGTAGGGATGTGGCCCCATGAGGGGCTATTCCAGGATAACCATCCAGAAATGCCACATTCTCGGAACGCGACAACTCCGCATTCTATCTTCTTATCTCATGCGGGTATGAGGTGAAATCCGAAGACCTGGTCTTCGGGCCAGGGCAATCAGCAAAGGAATTATGCCTTAAAACATCCGCTCTATCATGTGAGATTATCCTGCATCTCACACAGGCTGCTCGACTCAATTCCGGCGCCTGCAGCCTGCACGTTGAAGATACTTATCCATCGTCCGAATATAATCCATCTCCAAACCAACGCGCTGACAGGTTCCTCTCCTGTAAGCATGCGATCTAGTTTATCAAGAACCTCCCTCGTTAAAACACCCTGTGAATACTGCATGGCCTCCTTAAGCAACTGACGAAAGATTTCAGGATTCTCATGCCGTAACCAGTGTTCCTCTGCCGTATAGAAACCCATTTTATCCATACGTATGCGCACTTTCTCCGGGAGAACGCCCGTCATCGCTTCACGTAATACCCGCTTGGTCACTCCCTCATGAATGCGATATTCCTCAGGAAGGCTCATCACGTACTCGACCAGACGATAGTCCAGAAATGGAACTCTTGCCTCAATAGAGTGCGCCATAGAGTTCCTATCTTCCCAGTGGAGGAGGCTTGGCAGGCTTACGCAAAGCATCTGGTCCAGTGCGATCGACTGCGTGGTCGTACAGGAAGGCCTTAACCGCGCTGGGAAAGATCTTTCCACCTTATGCGTGGGGCCGTTATGTTCGGAGAGCAGATTGATGTTGAGCCAGGTGGGTCTGGCCTGATCCGCCATTGCATACGGTTTCATAATCTGCCTGATGGAAGGCGGAAGGAGGTAATACCCCATCATAGAGAGCGATTGAAGTTCGGATAAACCATGCCTGGACTTAACCGCCTGGATATCCCGCCAAAGCAGCCTCCATTTCATATTGCAGAAGTGGTCCGCGTATCGGCACCCAAAGAACCACAGATACCCGCAGAGTTGTTCATCTGCCCCCTGACCGTCCAGTAAGAATTTCACCCCGTGATTTGCGGCGAGTTCAAAGACGAGCCACTGAGCGTAGATGCTTGTCGTAAGATCATCTGGCATCAGGACGAG
>DUNL01000253.1 GCA_012839385.1 Clostridiaceae bacterium | reverse complement strand
GCTTTGCATTTCGAAGGATACATCCTGCAAAGCCCTCTTACCTGTTGGATAGGTCATGCTGAGATTCCGAACCGTTGTATCCTTCGAAATGCAAAGCCCAAATTTGATCGGCCTCTTAGGGCCTAGCGGTGCGGGAAAATCCACCTTGATGAAATTACTGGTGGCGGAGCTAATCCGTTGGGCCCTAAGAGGCCGATCAAATTTGGGCTTTGCATTTCGAAGGATACATCCTGCAAAGCCCTCTTACCTGTTGGATAGGTCATGCTGAGATTCCGAACCGTTATGTTCATATTTTGGCTTCCTTTCGCTTTTGCTGACAAGTGTACTGGTTTTGGCATGTGTTGGAATGTATCACCTCTCGTAAAACAGTGTAATCTTTTTCCTGTTTTCTGCATGGAGTTAGGTAAATTTTCGCCACCGCCATGACTATCGAAGGCTTCTCGTCCTCACCTTCCCCTTTCTTGATTCGGCCAAAGATTGGAATTGCCTTGTTTCCTTGACACGTCCTAGACGTTCATGCATACTGACCAAGTATCTCGAAGATTTTTCCTATGCCTAGACAACATCTAGTGAGATTCCTTCAGATCCTCCGACAGCTCATCAGCGATCCCACGGGTGCTGATTTGGGGGGATCTCTATCCCATTTTTGATTACCTGGAACACATTGGTGAAGTGAGGCGCGGCTATTTCGTAGATGGGCTTAGTGGCATTCAATTCGCAAGGCAAGACGCTGTCGCAAGGCTTAATCAAACGATAACTAGTTCTGATCAGTGGTGGGTGCTGGCCAAGGAGGATCCCGCCTACCCCTGCCAGTTTTCAAACGCTCAGGTTAAGGCAGGCTCCTTGATACTGTTCAGAGCCGGTAAACCCGTAATATCTGCTAGGAAACGAAAGCTCGCACTAACCATCCTTGATAAGCTAAGCAACACCGACTTAGAACACGGACTGTTATTCTTGCTCCAATCTCTTTATCCCTTATACCCGGATGAAAAGATCGTCCCTGTTCCTACTCTGGGCTGTGAATATGCCCGTTGACTTTCGTTGCATGATGGGGCCGCTATGCGCTAGCCGCCTTTCAATATGCTATGCCAACCACAAAGGCAGCCTATATGAAGCCTATGTCACGTTATTCACTCTGGCTAAGTAGAATGCCTGTTGAAGCATCTAGAGTCACCATTTGACCCGATTGTATCTCAGAGAGAAAGCTTCCGCATCCAACGACACAAGGTATGTTGAACTCCCTCGCCAGAATCGCCGCGTGACAGACCAGACCGCCTTGTTCAATGATCAATCCCACTATACGGTCTACAACCGTCACCACTTCCGGGCTTGTCATGGAGCACGCTACTATCTCACCGGGCTTTACCGATGCCCAGTCATTATCCCGCCGAATCACCCGGACCGGACCCACTCGCCTGCCACCCACCACACTATAACCGGATGTTATGAAATTTGCTTTGCCTTCATGTTGTGCAAGTGCCAGTGCAAGATCACAAGGAAGGGAGCGCCGCCCATCCAGTATCTCTAGC
>DUNL01000031.1 GCA_012839385.1 Clostridiaceae bacterium | reverse complement strand
TCCTTTGTGCCGAGTCCGATACCGATCTTTTCGGTGGTCATCACAGGCATATGGCCGAATGAGGAAACGAAATGTTTCAGAAGCGCCGCTCCGGTCGGCGTGCACAGCTCCCCCATGAAAGTGCCATAGCAGGGAACACCCCGGAGCGGCGCTTCTGAAACATTTCGTTTCCTCATTCGGCCATATGCCTGTGATGACCACCGAAAAGATCGGTATCGGACTCGGCACAAAGGAATTTCCCGCGGCCAACATGCTGCGCGCCTTCCTTGGAGAGGCCGACATGCCGATAATGACCGTGGAGGAGCTCTCTTGCAATCTTGACGACTGCACCGGCGAGGAGCTTGGCTTCGCAGCCGAGCTTTTGATGAAGAGCGGCGCGTTGGATGTGTTCATGACACCCATACAGATGAAGAAATTCAGACCCGGAACCTTGCTAACTGTGATTTCCAGACCGGAAGACGCAGAAAAGCTCACAGAATTGATGCTCCGCCACACCACGACGCTGGGCGTCCGCAGGAAGACCTGCGCCCGCACCTGTATCCACCGCTCCATCGAGACAAGGGAGACCCGTTTCGGCCCCGTGCACGTCAAAATCTCTAATAGCAGCGGGATAGAGCGCTGCAAGGCTGAATATGAGGATGTAGCACGGATCGCCCTCGAACAGGGGATCTCGATTCGGGATGTCATAAAGGAGCTTAAGGACTGCGACGGTGCAACTGAATGCGCAGGACAGAGGAAAGAGTCGCGTCATCGTCGGGGAGGTGTTTGCTGCAATAACACACCTGAATAAAAAACCCTACAGAACTTCGGCTGGTCATCTGTGGAGACGTCAGCTTATTTTTTTACTCCGCGAAGAAACCCTTGTCAGCATCAGATATGTTCTGCTTTCGCATACTGCGACGGAGTAGATCAAGGGTGGGATTTTTGTTGCTCTCTAGGTTGCAAAAGGTCAGGACAGCACCCAGCTTCTTGTCGATGTCCATCTCACGGTACACTATTTGGCTGTTCGTAAAACTGCGGAAATAATCCGGGACAAGGGCTATGCTGTTATTCAGCTCCAGCTGCATGAATACCTCCTCCGTATGGGAGCATCCGCAGATATTCAGCTCTGAAAGCCCAGCCCGGATCAGCTCGCTTTGCAGGCTCTTCTTCGTTAGCTGCTGGTTGCTGGCAGACAGCATATAGCAGGTCTCATTCTTCATGAGCTCCGCGGGTATCCTTTCCATAGACGCAAACGGATGCAGGGTATTGACGGCAAGGATCAGATTCATATTACACAAGTCGTACACTGTAAGGTCATCGTCAGCAAGAAAGTCGTAGGGCCAGCACACGGCCACGTCTATTTCCCTGGTTTTGAGGGCTTGTTGCATGTAATTGGGCGACAGCGTATGTATCCTAATCTGCACGTTTGGATATCGCCTTTTAAAATCCTTCAGCTGAGGCATGAAAAACAGACCATCTAAAAAGCTTGCGAACGCGATGGCAATCTCCCCGGAGTAGCCGGAAGCAATGTTCGTGCAGCGCTTTACCGCATTATCATAGCTTTGAAGTATCTGCGACGCCCAGTTGTAAAATTCTTCTCCAGCCTCGGTCAGACCGACGACGCGGTTGTTTCGCTCGAACAGAAGGAATCCGAGCTCGTCCTCAAGTTTTGCGATCGCCAGACTTACCGCCGTCTGGGAAATATAGCATTCCTTTGCAGCCTGCGTGAAATTGAGAGACTTTGCCGCATGTATAAAATAATCCAAACTACGCAGATCCATAGAATTGCACACCCCATCATGCAACTATGATCATACTATATAGAATGATGAAGTGCTAGAGGCAAATAACGGGAAGAAGGTTTATGCCGTCTGGTATTCGACAAAAGTCGGGTGGTAAACGGTACCTTTGCGCATTTATGTATGGTTAGGCTCTAGCGCTATTTTTGAATGCTCAAGTGCAAGATAGTGGTTTGATGCTAGATCCCTGACATGCATATTAGTTCGATACGCAGAAATGCGCCAGGAAGTAGAGTAGGCGGGGTCTCTC
>DUNL01000128.1 GCA_012839385.1 Clostridiaceae bacterium | reverse complement strand
TTTTAACAAATTGTCAAGCCCGATTGAGCCAAAAAAAGGGAAAATATTCAGTACCAATTAGTGGATACTGTCAAACTTAGGTTAAAATGTTGCAATAATTATATTCCCTTGTATCCATAATAATCCTTTATTAAGGGATATAATGCGATACTTACCAAAGATAAACGTGAAACTCTTATGAAATTGCTCAATATTCTTTGCAATTTCGTAATGTTCAAAAAATAGTTTAATTGTACATTGGGTGAGCCATGTGACTCAACCCTGCGTAGACTGGATTTGAACCCGATCAAGTGCAGCTTCACTTCTTTTCTAAAGATTCTGAATAAGTTCTGTTTGATTCTATATTATAGACACTTCATGTCTGATTCGGTGACCCGGATCAGTCACTTAGTGGATCTATTTTATAGTCACTTTCATTTCCTATCCAAAAACTTCTAATCAGTCATGCATCAAACACTTTTAAAGAATACCATTTCAACGGCTATAATGCGTTTAAACACAAGCGCCGTTCCACGCATTTTAACATTATGTAATAACTTATACATAATCTTATCCATTATGAATAATTCTCGGTTATACCCCTTACTAATTTTCGGGTAGAATCGGTCACATATGGCAGAAATACCGTATTCTTGGCTCCTGGAGCAACATTATCAGTTATAATCCACTGTGGGGTTCCACTAACCTTCCCTAGTGGTTTGAACATAATTCCAACAGTAGTATTTTCCAGGTGATTTTGCCGTATTATCATCATCTTTCCAAAATAACCATAAACTTTTATGCCCTCAATAGAAGTTTTCAAAGTTGTGGGCAGTCTTTTGACACTAACATAATTGTTTTCAATGATTAAACTGTTGCAATTTCCTGCAAAAATTCCATGCCTCGGGCCCCCAGATGGCAATAAAATACTGATATTATTATCTCGGATATGTACTACACCTGCTATATCATATTCCCCTTTCTCACTTCTATGGCTAACCCCTACGTGAATTCCCTGCCTAGTCCCTGAGATTTTATTGTTGACAATATGGATATCTTGAGCCTTACCGCCTCCAATTACAATCCCCTGTGATCCTGCTGCTTTGGGAATCAAAAGTTCGTACCAGTCTTTAAATCCATTAAATTTCTGTCCAGATACAGAAGTAACGCCCTTATTAAGCAATGCAATGTCAATAATTTTTTCGATATTTGAAAGTAAGTCGCGGTCGTTTTGAATACCTTTTGGTAAATAATTATTAGCGAGGGTCTGCCATGTAGTAGTCAGTGAAGGATCTGTCTTAAATCGTATGGAACCTTTTTCTGTTTTAATTAAAACTTCATCTTTTGAAATTTTAGAAGCTTCTTTCTCATCTTTTCCTACACCCAGAACAGGAGAGCTGATTACTAATTTTCTGATTGCGGATCTATACTTTTTATTCTCTAATAATCTACTTAGAGAAAGACTCTTTGGCTTTTCGCTTGTCACTATAGAATTATCTTCCACAACTGCACGTGCGACATTAACAAGAAGGATTCCCACCTGCTCAGCCCCGACATATAAATCATTATTTCGAACTCTAACTGACTTTACAAGCTGAATATTTGTATTTTTGCTTTTAGGTTTCGGAGAATTTGAGTCAGGTTTATCTTTTGGAGCATCTCTGATACTGATACATGTGGCGGCTTTTTCTGCACCTGCGGCGCATTTAAGTTTCACATTTTCAATATTTATTTCTGGGCAAGCGCTGAATGTAAAGACTCCATTTAAGTGTTTTAAGTCGGTACCTTTTCCGAAACCTATCTTCCCACATTCAGCATATAAACTGTGAATCTCAACACTCTCACATGATTCAAAACTAAAAGCTGCCTCGGACTCAGGAGCAAGAATACGTGTGCCAGGCCCGCATCCACTGATCTTAAGATGGCCTTTATTGTTCAAAATAACTGGTTTGTCCAGAAGATACTCCCCTACTTGAAAACAGATTTTTGCATCCTGTTTGTCAGCAATTTTATTGAAAATCAGTTCCCAGTCTTTACCGGGCGAAGCTATCAGCGAGCAGGCGCTATCATTGAGATTACATAAATACTCCAGAGCATCCTGAACATTTTCAGCATTCGGAATTTCACATTTTTCGTTATCAAATCCCACATCAATGGCATTTACATCCGTAAGCGGCGGAAATAGGCGGCGGAAGTCCTTAACTACTGTTTTGAAATTAATTCCGTCGAATTCCACAAGGGCTAAAGGACAGTAATGGTGGTAAATCCCTGCGCGTTCTACCTCAGATGGCTCGCCTCCTTCCGATGGCCATTCAATATTACCAGTCTCACTATTTATTGCGGTTCGCGCAGGAATTAGCCAGTAATCACCTGAGTGAAACGTATCCCCTGAAAAATTGACCGTAATTCCATCTTCAAGGGGTATCCATTCCTGATTTACTGGAATTCCATAAGAATTCTCTCCTTTGTGATCCCAGCGCCGTAGTTTCAGGTTTTTACTACCCATTTTGTCAGGAGTCTGCTGATTAAGCTGGCAACTGATTTTTATTTTCGGGTTGGAAGGATCTACATTTGATATTCTGTATAATTCCCCATGAGCTCCATAAGGTTGGCCATTAAGTTCGATATAATCAGATAGAACCTCGACCCATTTTCCTCTTGAAAATCCCAGGACTTCATCCCTGTTAATATTCTTAAGAGTCACTATGTACTTGTCATCTTCGTCCTTGTCGATTTTTGTTACGCCGGCCGTTACCGAACCATTATCACGGGACCACTTGAATGTTGCCTCTTCCCTTTTGCCTCCTTTGTGGATTTCCACTCTATAAAGCTGATTTTCCAGCCTGCGGTACCCTATAGTGGAAGAAAGTTTGCATGGATCTATTGAAGATAAGGCCAGTTCGGCTTTTGCAGCTAGCTTTCCGTTTGAGGCAGGATAAGGGGTCCAGTTTTCAAAAGAGTTCTTATTATCGTCCTTTGCTAGTTTCACCTGCCAGACAGTTTTGATGCGTGTGGCTGTATCAGGTCCGCCAAGGGCTTTTTCCCGAATATTGGGATCATCAAGTGCAGTAATATGGCGCTGCCAGACATCAAGATATACAATATAGGTTCCCTGTTTGTCTGAATAAAGAGCTTTGAAAGAATCGTCTTTAAAATCAATTCCTACCTGATTATTATACGTAACATCGCTTTCGTTTTCACAAAGAATTCCGTCTACATAGATACTGCCCTGTTTAATTGTAAGATCCGATCCGTCTGATGCAATTCCTATTTTGAACCCATTGCCATTGAATTTTGACTTTGGCACACCTGCCGGTCCGATGAGATCCCTTGCACCTGTTTCGTCATAGTACTGGTTGATAGCCTGCTGTTCATTCAGATCTGAATCCAGCTGAACCCGACCCTGTTGCTGCAACACGCCTCGATAATGATTTTTCTTGGAAAACGTATTGCGACTAAAATCACCTTGCATTCCTAACAGCCTCCTCCAATAAATGATATGTTTAAAACGTAGCAATTGTTAGACACATGAACATGCTCGATGCATGAACATATTTGAGAGATTTTTGCCCTCATCTGGGCTAACTTTCAATTAACATAAAAAATTCCGGCTTCAAGTCCTAAACGCAGGTACTCGTCCAGGCGTTCACGCAGGTCTGCTTCACGCATATTTGTATACAAATCATGAAAAGCCCCAATTTCAGACCCATCGTCAGCTCCAGCACGAATTTCGAGAGGGCATGAAGCATGAAGCTGGGCATATCCCGGATGGCCGTAAAGGCGGGATGTAAAAACAGGTTTAAACCAGCAATGGATTTCATCAGAAATCTTTTTCAGGGAAGCTTCACCTATACTCAGGTCCTGTTTTCTGGCAGAATCATGAGCAAGTTTAATTGCCAGGTCAGGCTGGCAATAATAACGACATGGAACCTGTGAGTCAGGAGATAGATAACAAAAACG
>DUNL01000002.1 GCA_012839385.1 Clostridiaceae bacterium | reverse complement strand
CATCTCTTGAAGGGCCACTTTGAGGAAATAGACAGAGCCCCCAATGGCGTCCTCGACAGGCTCCGATCTTTACCTCTTGTTCGGGGAGTCGAATCCCGAGCTTCAGACGACGGTCTGGAAACCTGGATTATCAGAGTCCTGACAGAAGACAGCAGACAGACTCTTGACGTGTTGCTCGATCTTCTCCGCGCATCCGGCGACAGAGTGCTTAACATGAGAGCGAACGAACCCACGCTAGAGGACGTCTTCATTGCGCTGACAGGGAAATCCCTGAGGGATTAGACAGTTGGGAGGTTGGAAGGATGAATAATGCCAGAGCTTTTTGGGCTACAGCAAAACGCGAATTGTTGATAAGGTGCCGCTATCCTGACTGGCTGGTTGCTATGCTACTGTGGCCGATACTTATGCCTACGTTCACCGTATTTGCTGTCCAGGCCTTGGCAGGTCCGGATAACTCAGGAGGAGAGCTCTTTGCCAAGCTGGCAGGAACGTCAGACTACATAGGGTTTGTATTCATCGGGATTGTCATGTGGACTTGGCTCAATACGGTACTTTGGCAAGTCGGCGCCACTCTCAGGACAGAGCAACGCCGCGGAACATTGGAGTCCAACTGGGTAACACCGGCTTCACGCTTGTCAATCATGTTCGGATCCGGACTTACTAATATGCTCTCGTCTCTCGTAACCGTTGCCGTCAGCCTGATATTTTGCAAGATGGCGTGGAGTATCGATCTCACGTTCAACCCGTTTCTTGGCCTAATCTTTCTACTCTCTACGGCAGCCATCTACGGCCTTGGCCTTATATTCGCCAGCCTGGTTCTGCTTGTAAAAGAACTCAACTCAGCGGTAAACTTCGTACGCGGCATGTTCATGGTCTTTTGCGGCATAACCTACCCGATATCCGTCATGCCCCACTGGATGCAATCTGTCGCGAAAGTCTTGCCCCTGACTTACTCCATTCGCCTCATCCGTGAAGTTGGGCTTACAGGCGCTGGTTACAAAGACGTATCAGGCACCTTTTGGGTTCTCTTCGCCTTTGCGGCATCGCTTTTTGCCGGAGGGTACATTCTTTTCATATTGATGGATAGCTTTGTATCTCGCAAAGGTACCCTTGGGCAGTATTGATACTTATGGCAAACACGTGTAGCAGGCCGGTTCTTCCGGCTCAGCCTACGAGAGTTATTTCTGACAAAAGTCAGGCACGGTAAGGCAAGACCATGACAGACTGGATTAGGATGAAACGAGGTGCTAGAACATGGCTAAGTTCAGTAAATGGCTACATTCGCAGTTAAGGGTGTTTAGGACAACTGCGCGCAAAGAATTCTTGATCTTCACCAGGTACCCGGCAAATGCCGTGTTATCGTTGATTGAGCCACTCATGTGGCTGACACCCTTGTACTTTATGGGCAAGGCCTTCTCTGTAGGAGGCCACGCCGTGGGTTTTCAGGGCTTTGCAGGGACTTCCGACTATTTTTCCTTCGTGATGGTGGGAGCTTTCATGTCCTCTTACATTGCAGTCGCATTCTGGGGAATGGCCTATTCCATCGAAGAAGACATGATCCTTGGCGTACTGGAACCGAACTGGGTTACACCTGCCAACCGAGTATCCATGCTTCTTGGTCGCAGCGTCATGTTCGCACTCTTGACCACTACACAAAGCTTGATTGTGCTTCTAGTCGGAACCTTGCTATTCAACGTGAGGGTCAGCGGCGACATATTCGTGGCGCTGCTAATAATAGTGCCCATGTTCATAGCCATATTGGGACTGGGGTTGGGGCTTGCAGGAGTGGTTCTGGCCGTCCGCAGGGCGCAAACAGCAATAGACATATCCAACTGGGTCGTCTCTCAGATCTCAGGAATGCAGTTTCCCGTCACAGTGCTGCCAAAGCCCCTGATGGCAGTTGCACTTCTACTACCCACAACATATGGATACGACGCAGTGCGCTCCGTGCTCCTTGGAACTAAATCATTGCTGCCGGTTAAGCAGGAAATCGCGATCTTGGCAGTATCTGCAGTCGTATTGTGTGTTGTCGGATGCAGAGTATTCTATATGTTTGACAGGCGCTGCCGAAGGCTTGGCACGATAGGAGAACACTGACAGACGCCTAAATGCTCGAGGCGGGAGCAATTGCCCCCGCCTCATATGTGAATCCGCCACCGAATCCCCTTAGACCTTAAACTGCCCCACAAGCTGTGTTAGCCTATGAGACATTTGCGATAACGACTCTGCAGAAGCTGTCATTTCTTCAACCGATGCACTTATCTCTTCAACCGATGCCGACGACTCTTCTGCAGCTGCTGCCGTCTGCTCAGAGACTACAGCGGTGCCGTCTGCAGCCTGACGCACATCCTCGGCCAAACCCGCCAGTTCCCCAGCCACGCGCCTGTTATCGCCGGCCAATTGCACCAGATCCTTCATAGACTCCTCCACCTTGGCGCTACTTTCAAGGAGCTGGTCAGTTTTGACCCTTATATCCTCTACATCCTTCTCCGTTCTATTTGCAGATTCCAAGACCCCATTCAACACTTCTTCTGTTTCGGCCGAAAGAGAACTAACCTTCTCTACCTCTTCCGCGCTGGTCTTTATAGTCTCCACTGCCCTGGAAGTAGCCTCTCTGACTCTCGTCACCAGTTCGGCAATAGCCTTTGTCTCAGTAGCGGAGTTCTCGGCAAGCTTCCGAACTTCGTCTGCCACGACTGCAAAGCCACGCCCATGTTCACCTGCTCTTGCAGCTTCTATTGCGGCGTTTAGGGCCAGTAGATTGGTCTGGTCTGCAATATCACCTATCACCTCGAGGATCTTACCTATCTCCTGAGAATAGGCATCGAGTTCTTCTATCCCCTTCACCACTTCATTAGTGGTCTCCTTAACCCGTTCTACCCCTGTGATGACCTGGTTCACAGTTTCTATTCCTTCCCCCGCCATTGTAGCATTCAAGGTAGAAGCCTCCGCTGTAATGCGCAACCCTTCTCCTACTTCTGTAAGGGATGCAATCATGTTAACTACAACTTCGGAAGCCCCCTCCACATACGCTTCTTGCCTCTTGCTATCCTCTGCCAGTCCGTTTATGGATTCATGCATCCTGTCTGCAAGTTCCACGCCCCGCCTGGCGTGTTCACTTTCGTCCTGGGCTCCCTGGGCAACCTGAGCTGTAGACTCTGATATCTGGTGTGCCGCATTGGAAATCTCCTCTGACCCGGCAGCCAGCTCTTCGCTGGATGCGGCAACTTCGTTTGCGGTTGTCGCGATGTTGCCAATTATGCCCTGAAGCTTATCTAGGAAGAGATTGAAGTATTGAGCCAGACTGCCGACTTCGTCTGAAGTCAGTACGTCAAGGCGCCGCGTGAGATCGCCTTCCCCTTCAGCAATATCCTTCAACATATTAGCAGTCTGTTGTACAGGAATAGCGATGCTTCTTGCAAGCACATATGCTATAACGCCTGCAAGCACTGTACTGACTATAGCGATTAGAGCTGTCATCAGTAATTGCTTTCTGCGCGCTGCCAATACTCGGCTAGCATCCAGATCTACTGAAAGCACAGCAGCCACATCACCAACCGAGTTAAATATAGGGGCATATGCAGTGAGAAAAGTACCCCACTCATCGACCTCGAAATCTTTCAATACAGAAGGAGTGCCCAAAAAGGCCTGTTCCACAGTGTGGTTCGAATCATACGGGTGTCCTATCCCCACATGCTCCTCGCCTTCAGCTCCATCGACTACGATGATTATCCCGCCGTCCTTATCTTTTGCAAGAGAATACACAAAAGCCAGGTCAGGATTTTCGTTTCGTACTTTCCTCAAGTATTGCTGAATCGATAGGTACGTGACAGATTCTTCGTTGTGATATTTGAGAAGCATGGAGTGCTGTTCGCCATTGACGTTCGAGGCTGCCGTCTGGGCAATGGCAAGTATACGTTCTTGAATCTCAGAGAATATTTGTGACCAGCTTTGAAAATAAAGCATTACTCCTGTAATCATAACGACAACCAATGCAAGACAAGTTGTTGCGAAAACCAGCTTACTCCTGAGTGATTTGAATTTCACCTCATATTGCCCCCCTTAAGCGACTTTGCAATTACTGGTTCACGCTCAATCCAATGCTCATCCTTTCACTCATCTTTGCAAGCCTTTCCTACGGATGAACGGATAAGCGCACTATCCGCTTTTCCTCGGAATCGATTGTGACTGCAACAAGTGATTTGCAGTCCTGTTTTAGGACGAGACACCGCGTGGTAGAGCGAGAATTAGTACTACTACTCATATCGGCATTTTTTCAGGATTCCTTATACCTTCCTCATACCTAATGGTTACCCATCAGTTTCATGCTGGATTGAAGTGAACAGCGAGGCAACGGCAGTAGTCTCCTTGGGCGGAGCAGGTGAGTCTTTCAATGCCAACGAACATAAAGATTGCATCGAGTATGGGTTGACGCGCCATATGCACTGTCATTGGCAAGATCTTAAACCTGCGATTTGCCCTGCTTTGCCCGAACTTCTCGATGCTTTCTAAATTTGCCCAAAAGCAAAAGGGCCGGTTTTCCGGCCCTACCTAGGCATCAAAAATGGTACGCCACCGGGGACTCGAACCCCGCCACTAGCTCAGATGGCAGAGCAACTGACTCTTAATCAGTGGGTCCGGGGTTCGAGTCCCCGGTGGCGTACCATTTTTGATGCCT
>DUNL01000162.1 GCA_012839385.1 Clostridiaceae bacterium | reverse complement strand
GACATTATCACAGAATAACTACACCTGTCAAAGACCCGAGTTGACGAATACTTTTTGGCATGTTATCATATAATTAATAAAAGGAGTTGCCGCTTATGGCTAGGCGGCTAGTCCTTAAATAGGTTAGACCGCCTTATGCAGGCGGTCTTGTTATTTTCTGTGTAACAAACACAAGGAAATAATTCCTACGATAACGAGGCAAAAGCTCAAAAGCTCATCCACGAAACCATAGGCATCACCTCCCCTCGCGGGAAAGTGACTAACCGCCAAACGGCAACTCTTGTTCCATTGTAGAATATTTTCTTAATATCGGCAAGAGTAAACAATTTATTTATAATTTATTAGTTCCGGTAATGGCCATTATGTAAAAGAAGGACTCCCCCGCCGGGAATAGCCCTTCGGGGGAGTCTTTGGTTTAAGTTGTCTGAATGTTCAGAATTGATCCCCATTGTGTGGGGGTCAGACCCCCTAACAAAAACTGGCAGGCCGATAGGACTGGCGGTTTTTGTCGATCATTCGGCTTTAACCTAAGGAACTTGAGTGCATTTATTCTGCTTTCTTATCCTAGGACAAATTCCCCTAATGCATCCATGCCAGGTACACAACAAAGACCGGGCGATCCGCTTTGGGACCACCCGGGCTTTTTTGGTTAGTTGAATGGTTAGTTAAATATCCACCTAGACCTTAAGGAAGTGTAAATACTACAGGTGCTGCTGCAACATTTCCTGCTGCGTCTACAACATTTGCTGCGGCTATTGTAATGGTATCACCTGTGACGACGTCAGTGGTAGCATCCAGTGTAATAACAAAGGTGTCTGCTAAACCAGTTGCAGGTGCTACTGTTGGAGCTGTTCCAAGTGTATGTGCAGCAGATACTGTCATGTTAGCTACTATAACTTTTGTTGCGTCAACATTTTCACTAAATTTAATTGTAATAGTGTCACCAGCTGCATAGATTCCTGCTGCGGCTTGGGCTACTGTCACTGCACCAGTTGTTGCTGCTGCCGGTGGAATGTTTTCCTTCTCAACAGTAATTGTTACAGCGCTTGTCAGCTCGCCGATTTGTGCATACAGGCGAACCGTTGCGTTATTATCCAAAGCATTAAGTGTTGTTGCAGTAGCCTTAATTACACCGGTTTGAAGTGTATTAGCTGCATCTGCTCCCACTGTAATTGAAGGTGTGGCAACCTCGGAGTTAGTGCCTTTTACCAGGTTAAGGAGTGCCTTGGCTTCCGTTTGGGTATCTGCCAAAGAGTAGCCACCAAACTGGTCTTTAACCCACAGATATGTGTCTGCAATACCTGTGCTTCCCAAATTGGCAACTGTATCAATGGGTTTTGCTGTAACATTAGTTGCACCGCTTGCACCTGGTGCTTTTGATTTGAATTCTACAGATTGTGCTCTTAATTCGTCTTTAGATACTGTAAGGTCTTGTGTAACAACCTTCATTCCGTCATCAGCGTTTATGGTAAATGTCACTTTACCTTTTACATCTGCTACACCGCCACTGGCTGTTGTAAAGTCACCAGGTACAAAAGCTGTGTCTGTGTAAACATAGTATGACCCATTGTATTCAAAGACTGATAAATTACCATTTGTTGCTGAACCTGAACCGTCATTCTTAGTAGTTGCAACTGTCGGGGCAGCAGCTAGAGCTGAAACCGGAACAACAGATGTTGATGAGCCTCTAGTTACTTTCAATTCCAGCTTTTCTGCATAGCCTGATTTTACTGCTCTTTCTTTGTCAGCAGCGCTTGTTAAGGTAGCAATAGTAGCTGTTCCTAATGTTTCGCCAACTAGATCTGCACTTAGTAGGGCGCTGTAGATTGGCTCTACTGGTGTAACTGCATAAGTTGAACCTTCACTCACGTTAGCTACTACTTGTATTGTGTATGCTTTCTCGCCTACAACTACTGTACCTTTTTTAAGCTGCGCTTTAATAGTTGCAGAGCCAGCTTTTTTGGCCTCTGCACGTAGTTTTAACCCAGTAATAGTTGTTTTATCAGTATTCGCATCGGCAGTAAAATCGATTACTGTTTTGTCGCTAGATACATAGTCTACTGTGTATTCTGCTCCTACTGTGCTTAATACTGCGCCGTATTGGTCTTTGATTTCAAATCCGATATCAGTTGTTCCACCAACCACTAAGGATGTTGGAACTGCAACTGTACCTTTTTGTTCGATACTTGTAGGTACTGCAGTATCTGCAGCGGTAACTTTAATAGTTGCTTTTTGACCGGTTGCTTTTACCAATACTGTGATTGTTGCAGATTGGCCTTTGGTTGCTGTTCCTACAGGGTAGATTAATAATTTTCCGACGTCTGTACCAGTACCAAAAGCAATAGTTGTTACAACATCGCTATTGTCGCTTGAAGGTAAATAGTCTCCTGCCACTACTTTATCTGCAGCGATAACGGTACCATAGTTGTCTTTTACTGTGAATGCTATTTTGATAGCTGTTGTTGATCCAGCTGCGAAGCTAGCTTCCGCCTTCTCTAATTCAACTAATTCTGGCACGCCTGCATCAGCGGCTACTGTAATTGTCTTAGTAGCTGTTGCTCCAGATGCTGGGATCACTAGTGTTAATGTTACAGTGCCAGCTTTTTTGAATTGAGCGATTTCTAATTTACCACTAGTAACAGTTACATCCGTTGGATTAACTATGTTGTTGTCCGAAGAAAGCAGTAATGTACCCGCAACTATATCAGTACCTACCAGTTTGTATTCTTCACCCAACGTATTTATAGCAGTGTATTTGAGTTCCACGTTTTTGGTTAATTTTGGTGTGATCTTATCTTGACCTGATGGCAGTACAATTTCACCAAAGGTCACTTCAGCCAACCCTGCAGGAGCAGCAACTTTTAATGTAGCTGTAGCTGAAAGTGTTTTATAAATCACGGTAATGACTACTTCGTCATTAACTGCGTTGGCTGGGCCGGGAATATTTACTTTAAGTTTGTCCGAACCTAAAGTCAGTGCTGCACCTTTTGTTTTGTTAAAAGCAGTTACGGTTAGATCAGATGAATTTGCAGCAACTGTAGCTTTCTTACCATACTGGTTAATGAACTCCACATTTAGTTGAGCGTTATTCATTTGTTGCACTACAGCGTTGAGAATCTTGATTTCCTTAACTTCTTCTGCTGCAAATGTTACTTTGTTTTCAGCATTCTGTAATCCTTCTAGACCAGATACCGTTACAGTATACTCGGCTGGGGTGAAGTTACCTGATTTAGTCAAAGTAGCTTCCGTTTTTGCTTCGTTCCAAGTTACTGCTACTTCTTCAGTAACTGTTCCACGTTTTACTGCGAATGTTGCTGTGCCTTCAACTGCTTTGTTGAATGTTACACCAATGGCATTACTGTTAATAGCACTAAAGCACGGGGAAACTGTATGTTTAAAACCCCGCAAACCCGCATGGTGTCAAGGCTTGGGGG
>DUNL01000103.1 GCA_012839385.1 Clostridiaceae bacterium | reverse complement strand
TGATTCAATTGCCAGAGGGGGCACGCATCTAGCGATGCGTAACCACTGGCCTTGCCTTTGTTGGCTACGTTTTCAGGTGTATAGTCTAACATGTCCTGTTTGGCATCCCAAACGTTTATCTGCGCATCAGAAACGAACCTACGTGTGGTCGATTGCTCTATCATACTGGCTGGGTGGGTATCAGGATGCACATATTGCTCTGTTAGAACGGGATTGCCCGCTACGGTTGGGTGGGTGGTAAAAGTCACACTGGGAGCGTCAAAATTCACCGCGTTTAGAGACTTAAAATTGATTTGTCCGAGGACAGACTTGGTCTCGAATAAAATGTTCTGCCCACCCGTATCAACAGAGAATTCCATCTGTCCCCCGGTTAGGACACTCAAATTATTGAGATTCTGCACGTTTATGTCTTGCCCGGACCAGATAAACACTTCTTTGGCCGATGCGAGTCTAGTCGTACCTAAACCTGATGTTGAAACAGCCATATGTTGGTCTGTGCTTGTACTAATGTCTAGCGTGGTTTCGGTAGAACTAATAACCTCTATTCCGTCTATGTAAAGAGAACCGGGGCCAACAAACACATCAGAGAAAGGCTTATCTATTGTCCCCAGGGATGACCCAAGAGCTACTTCTGGTAAAATGTTATAACCAGACTGGACTACAATATCCTGTGTTTTTAGCGCCCCCAAAATCACGTCCCCAAAACGACTGACTGCGTCTATCTGGTCTACGCTAACATTGTGGGGATTGCTCGTATCTGCAGAATGGTCATCGACTGCTATTTCTACCGCATTAATCGCGTCCTGAATCTTATTTATCCCTTCTCGCCCATCTAGATATGTCTCTGCCCAGACGACAGTCCCGACAGCATTATAAGAAATATTGACCGACTGACCAGCGTTAGTAGGATTGAACTCGATAACGCCCGAGTTGTTGACATAATCAACTACGAACTCATCCGACTGGGGGTCCTTTGATACCTCGGTAAAACCGTCAACAAAGACCGAAGACGGGTCGCTCAACTGCGGAAGGTGTTTTAATGTTATAACAAAAGGAGCCTCTTGGGGTATGATATGTTGCTCACCAGATATTGCTTCTTTTACTACGGGCAGATTCTCCGCGTATGTAAGGTCGTATTTTTTATAAAACTGCGTAACCAACTATCTCACCCCCTATCGATAGAGTCCCCTTCTCACTTGTCTCGAATAGTTGCGCGGAATGTCACTCGTAAGGGCTTTCTTGACTTCCTTAGCAACAGCTATGGGGTCACCGGCCCCACTTACGTTAATCTCTACTTTGTCAAATGTCTGTTCCACTGCCCCTTCTCCCCAGTACGGACCACTTGTTTCACCCCGAAGTAAAGCCGAATGACGACCGGATAGATAAAATCGGTCAGACATAGAGATTCCGCTATCACTAGATGAAATAAACTTACGATACTGACTAATCTTTTCGGCCTCTTTCTGTTTTTCTTTTTTCTGACCAAAGAACGTTTGGATAAGAGGGCTTAATATTTGTGCCCAGGGGCCACCTACTCCGGTTGCACTCATCAAACCCAGCACAATGTTTGCCATCCCCGAACCCGCCTCTTCTGCATTCTGGCTCATCCCACCCAAAACTTGACCCAATCCAGAAATAATGTCCGTTGGCAAGTTCGTGAGTCCTATTTTTTTGAACTCGTCTGCAAGTTTTAGTTCAATACCCGTACCCTTAATTAACCCTGCCGCCATAGCAAATTGTGCAGCTAATGTGCTCTCTGTTTGTTCAAGCATCATCATGGTTGCGGCCACTGCGTTTTGCACCTGTATCGGGTCTCTTAACGCCTCTTGAATAGTGCTTACTTCGGACCTTTCCTTACCTGCTCCCAATCGTTCAGAAAACTCTTTATCGATAGGCTCAAAAGCTTTGGCAAACTTTAGAAGATTTTTTGTCCAGTAACCAAACGCGTCCGCCAAATCGGCCCCTGAAGGTATTATCCCTTCGTTAACCATAATCCTAAAGGTTTCGCTTAGTTGCGCTATACTGACTGGGCCACCAGTAAGTCCCATTAACGCAGTTTCTGTCTCTTTGACTATTGCCTTTCCGTCGAATCCTCCCTCGTCGAAGAAATCTACCCACCAATCTAAATCGGTTGTGTCCTTTTTACCAAACAAAAGCTCCATTATTCTATTCTGGGGAGTCTTCTTTGCTTCTGCCTTTTCTTGAAGCATAACCTGTGTTTGTATTTCTATTTCTCTTTCAAGCATACGAAAGTCGCCCCATCCTTTTTCTATGTAAAGGACGGCGTCTAGTATTTCCCCCAGATATTTCTCGGACAAAGGTGATTCGGCTGGTGGGGGCGATATTGGGTGTAGACCCGTATCCAACGTATAGCCGCCCGACTGATAACCCCTCTGCCTGATGTTCTCCAGCATCTGAATCAAGTGGGGATATTTCTTGACTTGCCAAGCTGGGGCAACCCATTCGCCTTTATGGACAAGTCCTGCAATTTCACTCAATCCACCCGG
>DUNL01000217.1 GCA_012839385.1 Clostridiaceae bacterium | reverse complement strand
TAAAGACATAATAATAACCGCTCCAGCGGAAGCGAGTGTACATTTAGGAGCTACTCTTGGTGACAAGTTTTCTATCATAGTGGGTAGAGATAAATGGATTCCGCAAATGCGTGAACTTGTTAATAGGTACGGACTTCTTAGTAAATTAGCATCCTTTAGGAGTATTGGTCTTGGTGTTCTTGATTTTCATAAAAATGAAGAAAAAACAAAGAATAAAATTAGAGCTGAAATTGCAAAGGCAATAGAACGTGATCGTGCTGAGGTGATTATTTTAGGCTGTACAATGCAGTTTGGTTTTTTCCAGGACTTACAAAATGAATTTGGAGTTCCAGTTATTGATTCTATGTTAGCTGCAATGAAATATGCTGAGTACTTGTTAGAAGTCAAACAAAAGACAGGATGGCATATCAGTCGAAGAGCTAAGTATGAGAGACCGCCTACGCAAGAAATGATCTCATGGGGTCTTATTTGAAATATTGTATCCAAATTTTTCTAGGTGTTATAGGTATTGAACAATAATTTTTCATGAGATTATTATTGCCGTATTATAAAAAACCCGTAAAAATTAAGTGAAGCTATTGCTGGTAGGGTCTTCTGTTTGCTAGAATACAGTCTAAGGAATAAATAGCCTTGGTACTGAAGAAAGAGGTGTCTTATGAGCGACCAGCAATATGGACAGCAGCCGGGACAGCAAGGATATTATGATCCTCAGACCGGCCAATACATACAGCAACAGACCCAGCCCGGGTACTATAACCCACAGACAGGACAGTATGGACAGCAACAGCCACAGTATAGCCAACAGCAAGGGCAGTACTGGCAGCAACCATATAGTCCACAGCAACAGTACGCCCAACCCCAGGAGACAAAGTCTGGATTGAAGGCTTTAGGAGTGCTAGTACTCCTATTGGGTTTAGCGCTTATAGTTTACTTTGGGGTATTACTTTTTGTTGACGCGAATTATAAAGAATTTTTTAGAAATGTAGGTGAATCTTTTGATATTTCTACAACTTTTGGCCTCTATACATTGTTTACCATATTAAAAGTTATCACTTTCATTCTGAGTGGGTTCTTGTTTATAGGGGCAGGGTCGTTTGTTCTGGCCAGCGCCGGTGACAAACAAAAACTGAAAACTGCTAAAACTTTTACTGTTGTCGCGATTTTAGTACAGATTCTGGCTTTTGTTTTTTCATTAGCTACCCTTGTAATCAGCTTTATAGGTAAGCTTTCATCGTGGTTAGGTGATGAATTTACTATCTGGCAAGCCCTTGAAGGCACATCAGGCAGAATATATATGATAATTGACCCTCTAGTTCCTGCCTTATTAGGACTTATCCTTCTCTTTGTCCTCAATAGTAAACTTAAAAGAGCTAAACAGTCTGAGTCATTCGCTCAGCAGCAGTACTACAATCAACAATATTATTATCCACAAGGTTATGGTGCCCAACAGTATTATCAGCCTAGTCAACAGACCGGTAATTTTCCTCCGACTGACAGTAACGCGCAGGAATAATTACAAAATAGTTGCTTCTGTAAACAAAAGTGAATAAATAAAGAGCCCTCACAGCTGTGAGGGCTCTTTACATGATAAGCACTTAAATAAAAGTTATTTTTGTCGCGCTTTATTTAATTCTCTTTCATAACACTGTCCGCATAATGACTCATAGGTAACTTTGTCCTCACCTTCTATGGCAATCTGCTTGCCACTAAAAACAAACTTTCCATTTACCATGCGTCCGTTAAATATCGCTTTGCGGCCACAGCGACAAATCGTCTTCAATTCTTCAATGGAATGAGCAAGTAAAAGTAACCTGGTGCTACCGGGAAAGCCCTCTCGACGAAAATCAACTCTCAGGCCGTAACAAATCACTGGAATATCGTCTAATATTGCTACTTTAAGCAACTCCTCTACTTGTTTTGTTGTTAAAAACTGCGCTTCGTCAACTAGAACACAAGATACATCTTTTTCTTGACAAAAGGATTTTACAATCTTTCTGGCATCATCATTATCCGCTAGTAAAGCATCAACCTTGCGTTCAATTCCTAGGCGACTGACAACGACATCCTTGCCCTTAGTATCCGAGCTTGGTTTTAACAGTACGATATGCATCCCTCGTTCTTCATAATTGAAAGCGACTTGCATAAGCGCGGTTGTTTTACCTGAATTCATAGCCCCATAGCGGAAATAAAGTTTGGCCATATTATCCCCTCTTGTCTTGTGTATTAAAAAATACTTAATTCACCTAGGCAAAAATAGACTTATGTCTACTAAGACCTAGTCTATTAGATATAATATTACCATGTTTGATCATGTTATCGGTCCAATTGATTATGCAGGTACACGGCTAGAGAACAATATAGGATTGGCTCCTATGGCGGGCATTACCTCCTGGCCTTTTCGCTTGTTATGTCAGCAACATGGCGCGGCTTGGACAGTAACTGAACTGGTGTCCGCGCGAGGTGTTCGTTATGACCCAGAGTTACAGCGTCAATATCGCTACTTGGCGCTCAATCCGCGAGAAAGAAATGTAGCGATTCAATTGTTTTCTGCTGACCCCCAAGATATTGACTATGCTATAAAAATAATTTTAGAACACCCTATACTTAACCATACCGCTTTTATTGATCTGAACATGGGCTGCCCAGTAAAGAAGGTAATAAAAACAGGATCCGGCGCTGCCTTGCTAGCTAATCCTGAGCTTGCGATCGCACTATGTAAAGTTGCTGTAAAAGCAGCCGCAAATTATGGAAAAGAAGTTACTGTTAAGATAAGATCCGGCATCAAAGAACGCATGAGAAATCTGGAGTCTTTTGTTCAACATATTGAAGCGACAGGGATTTCAGGACTAGTTGTCCATCCGCGTCTCCTTGTTCAAATGTATAGCGGTACCGCGGATTGGACGGTAATACATGACTTGAAGAAAGTCGTTAACATTCCCGTTATTGGTAACGGGGATCTAATTTCAACACAGTCCGTTATTAAAATGGCTCAGGAAACAGGAGTTGATGGTTTTATGATCGGCAGGGCCGCGCGAGGCAATCCCTGGCTATTTTCAGATATTTTAGGATGTTTACAGTACACTGGAAATAAGAGATCGGAAACTGTACTCGTAGGAGGCAAAGAAAGAGCTCTACGGACAACGGTATTGAGGCAAGGTAAAAAGATATCCCTCTGGCAAGATACTATTATGCGACATTTGTCTGGCATGATAGATCTTCTCGGTGAACGACAGGGTGTTCGCGAAATGCGAAAACAATTAGCTTTCTACACGAAAGGTTTACCCGGTGCTACTAGATTCCGAACACAGCTGATGGAAGTAAATACAGTAAGGGAAGTCGATAAAGTGCTTTCAGAGTTATTGGGGGAACTCGTATGAGATACGTTTAAGGGATTCTATTGGCTATAACAGGTATTGTAACAATCAACCTGGTAAAGTAATGGGCTGTCTTGTAGGATAAGATACGATATTATTAACGGAAGGAATAATCCTTGTATGGATTTTGATTCAATGGACATTAAACTCCAATCTTGGAATGTAAATGGTTTGCGAGCAGTAATTCGTAAAAATTTTCCGGAATATTTTGCTAGCAATGATTCTGATTTTATCTGTATGCAAGAGATAAAAGCTATGCCTGAACAGGTAGATTTTGATTTTTCTCCCTATAAAGCATATTGGCACAGTGCTGAGCGAAAAGGTTATTCCGGAACACTAACTCTAGCTAAAAAGGAGCCTGTTTCTGTTTCTCGCAGTATGGGAGTGGAGGAATTTGATAAAGAAGGTCGAGTTCTTACTTTAGAATATCCGGAATTCTATCTGGTCAATGTTTATTCTCCAAACTCCAAGAATGAGCTAGCTAGATTAGATGGACGAATGTATTTTGAAGATTTGTTTCGTAGCTACCTGGGTAAACTAAAGGAAGAAAAAAGTGTGATTGTTTGCGGAGACCTTAATGTAGCTCATAAAGAAATTGATCTCAAAAACCCAAGCACTAATCGTAGAAACGCAGGTTTTACTGATGAGGAAAGAGAAAAGTTTGGTCAGTTATTAGATTCAGGATTTATTGATACTTTTCGTCACTTCTATCCGGACGTTGAAGGAGCCTACACGTGGTGGAGTTTCATTACCAGGGCCAGAGAAAGAAATGCCGGCTGGAGAATTGACTATTTCCTAGTCTCGGACTGCCTGAAGGACAAACTGATATCCGCGGCTATCCATGCGGACATTATGGGCAGTGATCACTGTCCAGTAGAATTGAACATTAGATTATAGATAGAGTTTGATGTGTAAATATTGAGTATTTTTCAGGATTTTAACTATACACAATATTCATTTATTAAATTTTTCATAAAGTAAAAATCCCTAACACTTTTGTGTCAGGGATTTTACTTGGCGCGCCAGCCAGAACTTGAATCCGGAACCTTCTGATCCGTAGTCAGACGCTCTATCCAATTGAGCTACTAGCGCATACGCTAGATTATAGTATACTCCTGTCCTGGTTTTGTCAAATGCTGCAATCCCTTAATAATTTAGCTACAATATAGTAGTTAGTAATAAGATCTTTATTATAGTTAGTTTCATTAGAAGTTTTAGGTTAATTTGAAAACCTAAACATTTTATAAGGGGGGGGAATTTATTATGTGCAATGATAAATTGCGAGTAGCCCTTGTTCAACTAGATTTAGTTGATAGTAGCATTAATCTTAATATGGATAAAATAAGAAAAACAGTATTGCCTTTGGGTAAAAATAAACCAGATATAATTGTAATCCCGGAGCTTGCGATTGAAGGGTATAATTTCAATTACGTTAAGCAAATGTCTGAGACAGACTTTAACCATATAATAATGTTCTACTCTGATCTAGCCAAAGAAATTGGGACAATGATTGTTACTGGCTTTGTAGAAAAAAAACATGATCGATACTATGACGCGGCTCTTTGTGTTGATAAAACCGGTAAAATAATTGATATTTACAGGAAATTTCATCTTTGGGGTAAGGAATCAGATTTTTTTACTCCAGGTAACCAGTATTCCTTGTTGGAAGTAAATGGTTGGAAAATAGGAATTGGCATTTGTGCTGACGCTGGTTTTCCTGAGTTTTCACGTAGCCTTGCCCTATTAGGTGCAGATATTCTAGTTTATATCAGCGCCTGGGTTAAACCGTATACAGATAGCTGGCTACTAATGTGTCAAGCTAGAGCTTGCGAAAACCAAATGTATGTAATTGGGGTCAATAGGATTGGTTTTGCCTCGGGTGCGGAGTGCTGTGGTAATTCAGTAGCAATTGATCCAGCTGGCTGTATTATTAGTAATTTATCTGAACGAGAAGATTTTTCTCTAATTGATCTAGAATTGTCTAAAGTCAGGCAGAAAAGACAAGAAATTCCTTGGCTAAAGATGAGGAAACCATCACTGTACAGGCTTTAGTATTTTGAACAAGATAATTAAACTATATTTAATCTGGAGGTTGACAATGGGTAACACAAAGGACGACAAGCATTTGAGAGATGTTCATATTATGGCGGAAAGATTGGCCATACTCTATTACCGTATGGTTAAAAATATAATTGCTGAGGTAGGAGAAGAAAGAGCTGAGGAATTAGTAAAAAAGATTATTTGGGAATATGGTACAGATTGCGGATTAAATGCGAGAAAACATGTTGAAAGTTTAGGGGAAGAAGCAAAATTAGAAAACTTTCATTTAGGAAACGACCTACCTTCAGTGGGTTGGACTCTAGAGGACGACCGGATTCTTTATTGTCCTTTTGCTGACACCTGGAAGAAACTAGATTTTGAAAAGTGGGGCCGGCTTTATTGCTTTGTTGACCAAGCGAAGTATGAGGGATACAATCCTGATCTACGTTGTTTTCACGACAAAAACGTGCTTGATGGAGATGATTACTGCATAATTCGCGTTGAAGAGCCTAACGAAAACGAGTCCTAGCTTAAGCGGTTTTTTGTATGCTGACAGTTTTTATGAGAATAATTCAATCATTGAGCGGATTGTTGTCAGATGTTGGTGGGGCCAGGAGTTTAATGCTTAAATATGTAAAAAAGCTTTTCTGGGAACTGCTGGGATTTTTCTTAGTTGCCTTGGGCGCTGTTTTATATTTGCATTCTGATCTGGGAATGAATCCATGGGGAGTTTTGCATCAGGGCATATCAATGCAGACGCCCTTAACTATTGGGCAGGCTACTCAGGTAGTTGGTTTGTTACTTATAGCTGTCAGCTCGACTTTTAAAATAGTTCCGGGCTTGGCTACAATTTTGAATATGATTTTTATAGGTCTGTTTACGGATCTGGTTAACGATATGAACATTATTAAAACTCCTGATAGTTTGATAATAAGATATGTTATGGTTCTGGCAGGAACTGTGGCCACAGCTTATGGCATGTATTATTATCTGAAACAGCACCTCGGCGCCGGACCGCGAGATGGTTTTATGCTTTTGTTGCAGAGAATTACTAAATTGGATGTCGGCATTGTGCGTACAGCAATGGAAGTGACAGCGGTAATTGTAGGCTATCTTCTGGGCGGTCAGTTTGGAGTAGGTACAGTTATTTCAGCCCTTATACTGGGGCCAATTGTAAGTATTATTTTTAGAATACATAAATATGAATCGAGTCATGCTCCGCATGAGAATCTATTAGAAACATTTAGCAAGCTGGCGTCAGTTGGCAAAGATCAACAATAAAAGAATGTTGATATAAAATTTTTTCAATAATAATATTATTTGCACAAGGACTAACTAACATGTTAGTATTATCAATGCGGCAAAAATGAAGCAGTTAGCCGGAGGTTAGGGAAATGAATACTTTTACTATTATACTTGCAGTCCTAGATGTATTAATTTGTATCGTGTTGATAGCTTTGGTTATCATGCAGGAAGGTGATTCACAGGGGCTAGGCGCTATCAGTGGCGGCTCCGATACATTTTACGGCAAGGCTAAAGGACGCAGCAAGGAAGTGATGTTAAAGAAAATTACGACCGGCGTGGCGATATTGTTTGCTGTTCTGACTGTAGTCTTATATATGTTGGCAGGACGTGGAGCCTGATCGCGACAATAAAACCGAACTAAGTTAGAAGCGCGCAAGCGCTTCTTTTTATATGCATACAATAAAGATACAAATATGATGCACAAAAACTTTAGCCTGAAAAACTTATTTGCTATAACCTTATAAATAGAGTAGAAAGAAAATTAAAGCAAAATATAGCTATGAACAATGAAAACATGTCAACTTTTGTAGGGGTTTTGCGTGAGGATGGCCCTGATGGTGTTGTAATCTTGGATCGCTATGATCCTGAGATTGGAAACGAGGTCCATATTAGGAGGCGCCATTTTAAGGGAGCTCCTTTTGGTATGAAAGTAGTTGTGGAACCCCTCTATCAACAAAAACGTAAATTCTACGGCAAGATAGTAGAGGTGTTGGGTAATCCGGAGGAGCCTGACGTCGCTGTACTAGGAATTATTCGACGCTATGGACTAGCGGTAGATTTTCCGACTGAAGTTTTAGCAGAAGCGAAGGCGATTCCTCAGGAGCTCAGCGTCGATACCATTGCCCGGGAGTTAGCCCAAGGTCGCATCGACCATAGAGAGCAAAAGGTAATAACTATAGACGGCCTTGACGCTAAAGACCTTGATGACGCTGTCTATCTGGAAAAAAATGCCACTCATTTTATACTTTGGGTACATATCGCGGATGTTAGTCATTATGTGAAACCGGGTTCAATGATGGATGTTGAGGCCTCCAGAAGAGGAAACAGTGTATATCTTCCCAACCTGGTTTTGCCCATGCTACCTCCTCAGATTTCTAATGGTATAGCTAGTCTGCATCCGGAGGTAGATAGACTGACAGTGACTTGCAGATTACAGATCCAAGCTGATGGCACTGTGACCGGTGGAGAGGTCTATCCCAGCATAATTAACAGTAGAGCGCGCCTTAGCTATGAAGAAGTTGAACCCTTTCTAAAAGATCAAGCTGAACTGCAATCTGATAGGCCTCAAGAGTTAAAAGCAATGTTATTAGCTATGCGGGAATGTGCCGAAGCGTTACGCAATAAGAGAAGGCGGCGAGGCACCCTGGAGTTTGAGTTCCCTGAAACTAAAATTGATATTGATCAGGAAGGCAAACCGGTAAATGTAAGACGCGCGGAAATAGGTATTTCGAATCAGATTATTGAGGAGTTCATGATCGCGACAAATGAATACATTGCCGCTATCACTTCTCAGCGCAAGTTGCCCGCTATATATCGGGTACATGATACTCCCGACCCGGATAAGTTGCAGCAGTTTCAACATTTGTCTTTTCAACTAGGTTTGGATTTTAGATTGAGTAAAGAGCCAAGACCGGCAGAGGTTGCTAAAATTCTGACTGAGCTGAAAGGCAAGACATATGAACCGACCCTCTCGACTGTTCTGCTACGAGCTATGGCTAAAGCGGAATATTCCGCTGACAATAACGGCCACTTCGCTCTGGCGGCGGAGGACTATTTACATTTTACAGCCCCTATCAGAAGATATTCTGATTTGGTGACCCATAGAGCTCTTAAAATTAAGCAGAGTGGCAGGAGAAAGTTGAGCAGAGCTAAACTCATGGACATATCTCGCCATGTGTCTACTACAGAACGGAATTCTGAAGCGGCTGAAAGAGATACGACAACCTATATGGTCGCCCTTTATTTGTCAGATCATATCGGATCCGAATATGAGGGAGTTGTCAGTTCGTTCAATTCTGCAGCAATCTATGTGCAACTGGATAACACAGCTGAAGGCGCTATACTTTATCGGACTTTGCCCGATTACTATAGCTATCTGGAAGAGGAACTGGCGGCCAGGAATGAGACCACAGGTGAAATAATGCGCATAGGTGATAAAGTCAGAGTGCGCTTAGTGAAAGTTGATCTCAACTTATTGCAGATAGATTTTGAACTGCTTCGGCATGACAGTGGTACAGGCATTACTGGCAAAAGCAAGGCCAGCAAAGCCGGTCGTGGAGACAAAAGAACACGCAGGTCCGCGAGAAAACGAGGTCGGGCTGTCCGCGGTAATCACGCAGCCTCTCTTAGTGCGGATAATAAAAATAACAAGTCAAAGAAAAACAGGAGAAAGAAATCCGCTACCGGACTTACTCGTAGCCAAAAAGCTAAACTGGCTAAAAGGAAAAGACAAAGAGCGGAAAGACAGAAAATTAAAGAGAAGCTCAGAAAGGAAAGTTTAAGAAGATAGAGGCGAACCCGATGGCAGATGTCAACAAACTTACTTTTACAGTGCGGGCTTTGGGTTGTAAAGCTAATCAATATGAGCAAGATGTAATAGCCGCTCAATTGCGTGAGCTTGGCATGACTCAGGTTGAGAATGATGCCGATGTCTTTGTCCTGAATACATGTACGGTAACCGCGGAGGCAGGCAGAAAGTCCAGGCAAATACTACGTCGACTCAAGAAGGAAAATCCCCAAGCAATAGCAATCGCCATGGGTTGTGAAAGCGAAGTAAATGATCTGTCTGCGTGGGCGGATATCTGTATCGGCACTACTAAACGAAACTCTATAGCCCAAAAACTGGTATTACTACTTGCTGAGAGGGGACTGGCCTCTAATATAAGTGCGGAAGCCCGGTTGTTCGCTTACAGATTGTCTGAGCCGGAACAAGCGGGGTCGCGAACAAATATCTATGAAGAGCCGGGAGTAGTTGTTGTTCCTTCAGATACTAGAGCGCAACTTAAAATATGTGATGGCTGTAACAATCGTTGTACTTATTGCGCGATTTGTCTGGCTAGAGGGCCGGTGCGAAGTCGTGATTTAGACAGCATTGTAGAGGAGGCCAATAATTTCGCGCGCCAGGGCTTTCGTGAAATAGTTTTAACCGGAATCGAAATATGTTCTTACGGGGATGATTTAACCGAGGCCGGTATTGATTTAAGCACAGTTCTTACAGAACTTAATAAGATATCAGGGTTGTCCAGAATTAGATTAGCGTCGCTGGATCCCGCTCGCGTTAGTCAGAAATTTATTGACAAAATTTCTCAATTAGAAAAACTCTGCGCCCATTTTCATCTGTCCCTGCAAAGTGGCAGTAATATGGTTTTACGGCGTATGGGTAGAAAGTATGATACCGAGAGATTTAGAAAGATTGTGAAAGCGTTAAGGGGAATCTGGCCAACAGTAGGTTTAACCACCGATGTCATCTGTGGTTTTCCGGGTGAAACTGATGAGGAGCATCAAAAATCATATCAATTCTGCCATGAAATGAGCTTTAGCAAAATTCATGTCTTTCCCTATTCACGCCGTCCCGGAACCGCGGCAGCTTCGTTTGGCGGTCAGGTTCCCCGGTCGCTAATCAGGCAACGTAGCCTAGAAATGTCGGCTTTGTCGCAACAACTGGCGGCAGAGTATTGTCAATCCAGAATAGGTGATACAGCCGGCGTATTGTTGGAGAGAGAGCTCTCACCCGGGATTGGTGAAGGCTACACCGAGACTTATATGCCCTGTATATTCAAGTTGCCTCTGTCGGCTGAGAAAACAGCGCGAATAGGAGACATCTTTCGGGTTAAGTTAGAGAGCTGTCAAGATGGTGTCGCGTACGGTACCGGTACTTAATACGAGCTAATGAAAACCGTCTAGAAACTACTTAAGATTAAATTCACGCCTGAAATATACACAAAAATAATTTTATTTCGCCTTTTCCTCAACAAACATGTTATGCTTATGGGAACAGGAGGTGACCTATGATCAGTTCGGAAACAAATCAGTTTGAAATCGGCCAGGATCGACGCCAGACGGCTTATGAGATTATGGCGGAGGTTATGACTGCGCTGGAGGAAAAAGGATATAATCCGATCAATCAAATGGTCGGCTATTTCCTGTCCGGCGACCCCACCTATATTACTAATCATAACGGGGCCAGAGGTGTGATCAGACGTATGGAGCGCGATGAATTACTGGAAGTTATTTTGCGCGATTATGTAGAGCGTCTATAATGGGGTCAATTTCTAACTAATGTCTTTCCCTACTTTGCAATTGAGACGTCTGGGCAAGACGAATCTTCAGCTGTCGTTTCTGGGACTGGGCACTTTAACGGTGTCGCCGGCGCAGAATAATTTGTCAGATGAGGCAGCGGGAGAAATACTGGCCTATGCGGTCAAACGGGGAATTAATTGGTTAGATACAGCTCATCTTTATGATAATTACTCTCAGATTAGAGCAGCTTTAAACAGACTGGCGACACCCCCGCATATAATGACGAAGACATATGCTTATGCCGCGGCAGATGCCGAGCGTGATTTCAATACTGCTCGCCGCAAATTAGGTTTAGATCAACTAGCGGCGGTGATGTTGCATGAACAGGAGAACCCCCTAACACTTTCCGGGCATAGGGAGGCTTTTGGAGAGTTATTGGCCAGAAGGGAAAAAGGAGAAGTTGCGGCTGTAGGGATTTCCACACATTCAGTCTCAGTTGTGGAGAGCTTAGCTGACGTGAAATATAAGGCAGCCGGATCCAATAACTGCGCTCTCGAACCTAATAACTTCGCTACCGGAGAATATATTGACGAAGGCGTCAAGTCAGAGGGCAGAGATCTGATCCGGGATATGGCCATGGCCAACAAAAAAAGACTGGGCAACTATCCGGAGCTACCCGACTGTTACCAAGAAACAGACTTTATTTTTCCTCTTCTCAATCAAACCGGGATAGGTCTTCTCGAGGGGAGCTGGCAACAGATGGCTACCGCTTCCAAGTTCGCGGCTCATGTTGGCTTAGGTGTCCTGGGAATGAAACTTTTTGCGGGAGGGCATTTGTTGTCACAACGTTTACAAGCGATAACAGCTGCCTTAGACATGGATTTCGTTACGGCCTGGTCAGTTGGCATGGGTACCGAGGCAGAGATAGATATAAATATAGATTGGTTCTGTGGACGTGAGCCTTCAGAAAAAATGTTGAGAATAACTGAAGCTAGACCACGCAGACTTGTGATTGAAGATTGGTGTATTGGTTGTGGTAATTGTGTGGCGCGTTGTAGGAGCGGGGCTTTGTCTCTTTGTAACGGGCAGGTCAGCGTAGATCAAGAAAAATGTATACTCTGCAGCTACTGCGCGTCCAGTTGTCCCTTATTCGCTATAAAAATTTGGTAAAGGTTGGCTACAAAAAATGATGGGAAGAAGTCTAGGTATTGATTATGGCAACAGACGTGTCGGTATATCATTAAGCGATCCCTTAGGAATTCTTGCTAGTAGTGTAGAAAGCATTCATTGGCAAGGGAAAGACAATTCCGTCGTGCTGGATCGCATAGCGGAACTATGTACAATTCACGATGTAAAACGCATTATTGTCGGATTACCAAAACGTACTGATGGCAAAGTAGGAGAGTTGGAATCGCAAGTTAGAGAATTCGCGGCGCAACTACAAGAGCGAGTCGGTATTGAGATCATATTGTCCGACGAACGCTATACTACTGTTATGGCTACCCGCATCATGCGAGAAGCAGGAATCAAACAGGAAAAGAGACGGGCAGTTGTAGACCAAATAGCCGCTGAAATTATTCTCCAAGACTGGTTAGATAAGAATCGCGGCGGCTCTACAGGCTAATCTTTAACCCAATAAAAATATAGAGTATTTTTATCTATATTTATCTTATTTAGCTTCTACATGTGATATAATCTACTTTGTTAAATCTAAATTGGTTTTAGGGGGTTAACGATGTTTAATTATAACTTTGTTTTCTATGCGCCATCCGATAAAGATAACTTTGATGCCGAACTGGAAGATAATTTCCTCGTTGACGAAAGTTCTGTAGTTGTAATGGAAGATACTGAGACCGGTGAAGAATATACCTTTGAGATGGTTGACCAATTTGAGTTTGAAGATGATATGTACTGTGTTCTGCTCACCATGACTGATGATGAAGATGATGAGAATTTTGGCGAGTGGGTAATAACTCGTGTCGTAGAAGAAGACGGCGGTGAAATCAGTCTGATGAGTTTAGACGAGGATGAGGTTGATCGCATTTACGACGAATATGATCGCCTCTTAGATGAATATGCGGAGATCGACGAAGAAGACGAAGAAGACGAAGAAGACGAGGTTTAGAACAGAAAACGGCTTTGAACCTATTACAGATGCCATTGAGTCGGCGCACGATGAAGTACTGGCGGTTTTAGTCGACGATAGACGTGGTCGTGAGTACTATGTTTCGATTATAGATTCGTTTCAGATCAATGGTCGTTCTTATACTGTCATGTATAATTTTGAGCCGGACATTGGTTCTCATCCTGAGCCAGAATTGGTAATTATGCGCAATTACCAAGATGAGAACGGAGAAAGAGTCTTTGCTTCTATACGCAATCGTAAGGAGCTAGATGAAGCCTTCGATGAATTCTTTAATCGCTATGAACAGTCTCTTTGGTAGCATGAGGTAGCGCTCAGCTTAGCGCGATCTCGGCTCGGACAAACTATATTTACCTTATAATACCTTAATAGTTGAGGTGAGTTTTTGCTCTCAATCAAGCAAAATATGAAACCCGCAGGGGAGGGGGATCCTGTCCTCAATTCTAAAAAGCATAAATTTGACGCTTTAACTTTTCTTGCGCCCTTGACCTTTATGCTGTTGCATGCCATATTTCTCAATTTGGCCGCGATGGGTGTCGTAGTAATATATTCTTTTGTTGCGGATATCTCTTTTAGCAATTTTTCTAATCCGGAAGCGATTGAGCGCTTGTTTTTAGACGCTCAGGCACAGAATTGGGCCTCGGTACTTTTAGGCGTGGTGATGATCCCTGTCTATCTTATTTATCTCCGATATAGGGGACGAACATATCCTGACATCCTGCTTAAAGAAAGCTTAACTCCTAAACATTGGTTGACGGGATTTACTTCCATCATGGGTTCTTTAGGTTTCTCCATGCTGTGGATAAGCTTTTTAATCTATCTGGGCAATACGAGCACTTGGCTAAAAGAGCAATATCAAGCCTATATAAACGCGGTGCAATCCCTACTACATGTGGAAGGATATTTTTGGTTAGAGATATTGGCGGTGGTTATTGTAATTCCAATCGTTGAGGAACTATTATTTCGGGGCATACTGCAAGGAGAGGTACGACGTGTCGCTCCCCCTTGGCTTGCTGTCTTAATGTCGGCAGTCGCCTTCGCCCTTTTCCATATTATGCCCTTCCAGATTGCCTTTGTAATAATTCCCGGTCTTGTGTTGGCCTTAGTATATGAACTAACAAGAAACATTGTGATCCCTATTTTTATGCACATGGTTTACAATTTTTTTGGAAGCGGAGTTTTTTCCCGTCTCGTCGGTTTACCTGAGGACAGCGCGTTTTTGCTCTATGCGGAATTGGTTTTTATCCCGATCGGCATTGTTTTTGTTATCTTTCTTATTAGAGAGCGCGGCAAAGTAAAGGCTCAGGTGTAAATAATGTTCGGCTACACCGATTATAAATGGCGCAGACGTGTTCTGGTTACTAGCATAATTAGCTTATTGGTCGTTTTGTTGACGACTTATTTCATCATCAGCAGCGTACTTTCTGTTACTTCAGAAGATGATGCTAGGGTTTTCGAGTTGGGACGCGATTTTTCCGGAGACCCGGCGGCTGCTTTCGGTTTAAACCTGGAAAGGGTTAATTCAGGCAATTTACTTAGTTATGGTGGCTTTGAGCCGGAAGTTTTACAAAGTCAGTTCTTGGCTGCAGAGGGCACAAAAAACAGTTTTGTCATTCCAACCGTTTCTGTACACGATTCTTTAAGAACCAGCGCCGATTATTATGAGGGAGCGGATATTCGTATCTATAGTCAATCGCAGGAAAATTATCAGTTGCGCGTGGAGACTAAGGTCAAGGAATTTACAGCCGGACAGTTGCAAAACTTCAGACAAATTTTATTGCCTCCGGATACACCAACTGACCTTTCCTTTTATGAGGTAGCTGAATATGACAAATTGATTATGCTCTGCGGTGATAATGGCTATGTTTTAGAGATAACTAAGGAGGGGGAGACTAAGTTACACAATGTCGGTACTTCCGCGAAACTTGTTTCAATCGCGGGTAGCGCGTCAGGTTGGGTTGCTGTAGCCGATGATGGCAGTTACTATCTTTCCGCTGATGGCCAAGATTGGACTCAAGATAGTATTGAGAAGGTATCCTTCAATGATGTAATTACCATCTCCTCAGACGGTAGATCAAACTTCCTTGCCTGCGCCGATAAGGGTAAATTATATAGAATTAGCTTCAGCGAGACTGAGTTGATACCACTTAACCTTGATAGCAATTTGAATTCTCTATGTCGTTTAGACGAAAAAATTGTTATTGCCGGAGATGAGGGACTTCTGATGAGCGGCAGTCTGGAGCTGGACTTTGAAATTATTAAAGATATGCCCTCTTCTATTGATTGGCTATCGATAAATGCCAATACAGAGGGTTTTGTCTGCTGTGGCACTAAAGGAGGTATGGCCTACTCACGAGATGGTGACAATTTTCAAACTATTGATCCTCATACCTTGGCCGCTGTATATGGGATAGATCCCGAGGAGAAACAATCTACGCATAAAAGTATTATCTGGCCTACCTTAGCTAATTGCACTTTTCTAGCAGATCAAAATGTCTTATTTCAAGCGATGACCGGTCAATCCTGGCTCTCCGAAGCACCGGGCCGGGAGTTGATTACCAGTCCTTATTTTGACAAGAAAAAGGTTGATTTTATCGCGTCTTTATCTTCCGGCAGAATACTTGCTGTTTATGAGGACAGTTCTCTGGAAATGGCGACCTTGTCGGATGTCGTTACCTTTGAGCCTGCGCTGGATAATGGTGAAGTGCAGTCAGGTGACTTAATAATTTTGGAAAAGGTGTCGTTCCCGCCTGCTTATGGCTGGCCTGGAAATAATCCCGAGGGACAAAGTATTGAAGCCGAGCCTAGCGCTAAGGGTGAAGCGATCCCCGGCATATGGTATGTCTCTGACGGCGCGCGCTTATCGCTGGAAAAGGTTGCCGCGCACAGTCCTCAAGAATTAGGCCAGGGCTGTATCAAACTTACCAACGATTTTAATGTCGATCAGTCAGACCAAAACCTCTTGTTACCCGCGCAAGGCAAAGCAATAAATTCTATTTATAACAGCATGCCTGCCTGGCTTAACGCGCGCGTCGCTCAAAAATTGGATCTGTCGCGGGGAGAAGGCCTGAATGAATCTTTCTATAGTTTGGAATTATATCTGCGCCAGGTAGGCCTTGAGAATAACAGCGTGGTTGTCTGGTTATCGGGCTTACATACGGATGCCAGCCACACTGTGGAAAAATTAGGCAACTCATGGGAAAAGCATCGATTTATTTTTGTTCTCGGCCAACAAAGTCCGGACAGTGAAATTTGGCTGAATATAGGTTTTGCCGGTCGGGGTGCGCTCTGGCTGGATCAGATCTGGTTTGGACCTACCGAGAATGAACCTTCTTCTTTGCCCCGAAACCTCTTAGAGCAATTAAGCGAGATCAAACCGGGAGTAGTGCGTCTCGGTTTCGTGCCGATAGGAGTGCCGGGTCTGGGAGATCATAGTTGGATACTTCCCGAGGGCACCGGGGCTAGAATGTCAGCCTTCGTTTCTGAAGAAAAAAATCAGACAAGAGATAGCGTCGCGCAACAGGGAGATCGAGAGCTTCATAATTTGGGAGCGGCCTTTAAAATGACGCAACAAATTGGAGCGGATCCCTGGCTAGTCGTTGACGCCATGGTGTCCGATCTGGAACTGTTACATTTGATTGAATATCTCGCGGGAGATGCCACGACCGATTTCGGCCAGCTACGTTCCACTCATGGAGCTGTAGGACGTTGGAGCGATCAGATGAATAGAATATACATAGAAATTAGCGATTCGACAAATATGTTTACCAATGACACTTCACGTATGATCTATGTTGATCATGTCATTGAGACGATACAGTCAGCGGCCGATTACGCTCAACTTGAAAAAAAATTGGTCATAGTTGACGGGATGGATTATGATGGCCAGGTACTGGCTTCTAACGCTGATTACCATGCCGGCTCGCTCAGCGGCTCAGATATAGTCAGAAATTATGGGGAGATGTCTGCGACCTTGACCGACTTTTTGCGTGAGATGCCGACACGTAGAGTTCTTGGTGGTGGTAGCAAGGCTCCCGAGATGATTAAGAGTTTCTACTGGCAGGAGAGAGGTAACAATCTGCGCCTGGCAGATTACGCGGCGCTGATTTTTGGTGAGGCCGGTAAAGGTATTAATCTGGTGTTGATTGATGGCGACAAATTAGACTCCCCCGCGCCCGTTAAGATGGATTCAGCCTTACAATTGGTCGGGCGCGCGATTAGCGATAAATGGGCTTTACCGACAGCAACCGAATTGTTTACCGCTGACATGACAACAGATAAATTAACTGACGACTTGACCGCGGAAACGGTAACTGATCCCGGCGCGACAAAAGATCTGTCGACAATACAGGGCGGCGACGGCCTTAATGCTGAAAGCGAAGAATTGTTGCTTTTCTCGTTTATAGCAAATGATTTGCGTACAGTGATTATGCTCAATCTCGGTCAGAACAATATTTCTCTGCGCTTAGGTGGTAGTTATCCTATCGCGAATGGCAGCTTATATAGTTTTGATGAGCGAGCGAATCTGCTTAGCAATAGTAAGATAAAGTCATCGTCTCATATTTACCGTGTTTTGCCCGGGGGTATGTTGCTCTTAGTCGAAAAGAAATTAGGGGATGAGTGAATATGGTGTAGATGATAGATTCCTGATAAACTGTCAGAGCTATCTTTTTTTTGCAAAAGTTCGCTGTCGGCTGGTAACAAGTAGGAGATTTTTATGGGGAGCTGGTGGGATGTATTTCGTTCAATAATATACGGTATTGTCGAAGGCGTAACTGAATGGTTACCGGTTAGTTCAACCGGGCATCTGATATTGCTGGAGAAGTGGTTGTCTTTAGAGTTAAGCGCCGAATATTTCAGCATGTATTTAGTTGTAATCCAATTGGGGGCTATCATGGCTGTTGTAGTCACATACTGGAAAAGCTTATGCCCCTTCATCTGGAGGACCAAGGACACGCGAGCGATGAAGTCGGGAGCAAAAGCCCCTAACAAGAGAAAAATTGTTCTTGACCACAATATCCTTACCATGTGGCTGAAAATATTGGTAGCTTGTGTTCCCGCGGCTATCGTGGGCGTGATTTTTGACGACCATATCGATCGTATTTTCTATAATCCTTGGGTTGTAGCTGCCGCTCTCATTGTAGTAGGCTTGATCTTCATCTTCGTGGAAAAGAAATTAGTCGGTGTGAACCCGGTGCTCACTCAGATGGAAGACATAAGTTGGCGAGTTGCTTTCCTGATAGGTGTTTTTCAACTGATAGCCGCTATTTTCCCCGGAGTTTCTCGCTCCGGCGCCACTATTATCGGTGGTCTTATACTTGGTATGAGCCGAACATTGGCGGCGGAATTTACTTTCTATCTGGCAGTTCCGGTAATGTTTGGCGCCAGTTTCCTAAAATTAGTAACCTACAAGGGAAGTTGGGATTTGCTGGGGATTATGGTCCTCTTAACCGGCATGTTGGTAGCCTTTTTGGTCTCCCTGAAAATCATTGAATTCCTAATTAACTTTATTCGCAAGCATGACTTTACTGTTTTCGGGTATTATCGCATTGCTCTGGGTCTGATTGTTTTGCTCTATTTCTCTTTTGTCTAACTGTTCTCCAACTGGTTGGTTAAACGAGCGCTAGCATCTTTAGAAGGTAGGTGAAGCACAGATTAACTATTGGGGGGTGAGAGTCTCCTTAATTGACATCCTTAAAAGCATAATGCTAGAATGCTAACGCTGTGTTTTCTTGAAATTCATGATTTCACGGTCACAATTTATTAAATTATCTGGAGAGTTGTCCGAGCTGGCCGAAGGAGCACGACTGGAAATCGTGTATACCCCAGAAGGGTATCAAGAGTTCAAATCTCTTACTCTCCGCCACAAAAAGTCCGAAACTCCTAAAAACAAAGGGGTTTCGGACTATTTTATGAGTCTATTCATATAATTTCTTTGGCAATTAGATCAGCTCAAGCGAATGACTCCATCGTCCGCTGATAGACCTCTTTAACCGCAGTACCGGAGTCAGACTATTGTAGATATAGACTG
>DUNL01000123.1 GCA_012839385.1 Clostridiaceae bacterium | reverse complement strand
TGTTAACGCATGAGCGGGTTCTGTGTTCAGACACCATGGAAATTGGCAATACTGATTACAGCTACAAACAGCTCAAAAATATTGTTCATGAAGAAGCTACATCTATGGAACTAACTCAGCTCAACTGTATGATACCGGTTTTTTATGGGGCGATGCCTAACCTGGGGTTGTATACCAGGCCTGATGGCCCTATCGACAACTGGTCCGAATTGCTTCCTATGGGCAAGATCAGTGAAGCCAGAGCAGCCCAGGAAGAGGCTGTAGAGATGGCGACTAAGGACATGGTCTACGTTGCCAGTCTTCTCTATGAGGCAGGGGCAGACGGGATCAACTTTGATACCGTTGGGGCCTCAGGTGACGGGGACTTCTTGGCTACACTTAAAGCAATTGAAATTTTGAAAGAAAAATACCCGGATATGGCCATTGAAGTTGGGATGTCCGGTGAGTTTGTGCTGGGAATGCATGGGCAGTTGGAGTTTGATGGCATAAGGCTTGCCGGCCTTTATCCGCAAGACCAGGCAAGGGTTGTGGAAAAAGCAGGAGGTACCATCTTTGGGGCGGTGATCAATACCAATAGCAGGAAGACACTCCCCTGGAACCTTGCCCGTGCTGTTACCTTTTCTAAGGCATGCTCGGATGCATCAAATATACCGGTTCATGTGAATGCCGGTATGGGCGTAGGGGCAATCCCTCTGAGCAACACTTCACCAACTGATGCCACATCTAGAGTATCCAAGTCCCTTGTAGAAATAGGAAAGGCTGACGGGTTGTAGATTGGTCACGGCGATGCCTACGGAATGGCTGTTGCGCACGAAGTAGCTGCGGGCATGGGTGGAATTCGTACTACCGGAGATCTGGTGGCTCGTGTCCAAATGTCCAAGGCCATGAAAATCAAAGAAGCAAAGGAATATGTGGCAGGGAAACTGGGGGTCTCTGTGTTTGACCTTTCCGATTCCCATCTGATGAAAGAGCTTCGGGAACAATTGGATATCGGTCATGTGCAGGCGCGGGACCGAGCGTCCTACGGGATTGAAGCCAAGTTCAATATTGCTAGATTGCTAGATATCAAAATCAATTCGGTCGAAAACTTCAAGCGCAAAGTAAAAATGATTTAAAGGAGGGGAACTGTTGAGTATTGAGCTAGTTCAAAAATAAAGGGGGAGGAGAGCGTTGATAAGGAGTTTGCAAGCGGGAATTAACCGGATTGATGGTTTTGGACTCAAAATGTTTACCGAAGACGAATTTTATGCAATCCACTGCGCTACTTTAGAGGTTATGAGGGATACAGGGCTTTACGTCGGCAGTAAAGAGGCGCGGGATATTTTGGCCGGAGTTGGTGCAGAGGTGGATGAGGAGAATGAAAATGTTAAATTTCCTCCCTATGTAGTAGAGGATGCTATTCTATCAGCGCCGAGCACGATTCTCTTGGCTGGCAGAAATCCGAAACATGACTATGTTGCAGACAGCAAGCGTGTTGCTTTTATGAACTTTGGCGAGGGGCTGCGGATTATCGACCCCTATTCTAAGGAGTACCGCCCAACTACCAAGGATGATGTGGCAAAAGCCGCTCTGATGTGCGATGCCATGGATCAAATTCTGCTGCACAACCGCGCGGTGGGCGCGGACGAGATGCCAGGCCCTGTGCAGCCGCTTCATAATGCCGAGGCTATTTTTCCTAACATTTCTAAACACTGCTTCATAGGTGCAATGAATGTCCAGAACTTTCGCAAGATGATAGATATGGCGGCAGCGGTTGTCGGGGGTAGAGATAGGCTTCGGGAAAGGCCATTTTATAGTACAATTGTTTGTCCTACAAGTCCGTTAAAACTTGTCCCAGAATGTTGTGATATTCTCATCGAGGCTGCTCGGCAGGGTATAACGGTGTGTATTCTTTCTATGGCGATGGCGGGTGCTACATCTCCTGTAACACTGGCGGGCACCCTCGTAACTCATAATGCAGAGGTTCTTGGCGGGATTGTTTTGAGCCAGGCGACCCGCAAAGGTGCACCGATTATCTACGGCAGTTCCACTACTATAATGGATTTGAAGACTGCTACAGCACCGGTAGGCTCCCCGGAACTGGCCATGATCAATGCGGCTGTTGCAGGACTGGCACAGTATTATTTGCTTCCCAGTTGGGTTGCCGGTGGATAGGCTGACAGCAAGCTTCCTGATGCCCAGGCTGCTCATGAAAAGACCATCACTGCCCTGTTGACTGCGCTAGGTGGCGCAAACATGATTTACGGGTCAGGGATGCTCGAACTGGGTGTCACCTTCGATTATGCACAACTCTTGATCGACAATGAGATCGCCCGGATGGTCAACAAAGTAGTTGAGGGTATACCGGTTACAGACGAAACCTTGGCTGTGGATGTGATCAAGGAGGTAGGATCCTCCGGAGAGTTCATAACCAAGGAACATACCTACAAGTACTTTAGGGAGCAGTCCCAGAGCAAGATGATCGACCGTCGGATGCGTGAGGCATGGCTCGATAAGGGAGGAAAAGACCTCACAACCAGAGCTTACGAAGAAGCAATTCACATCTTAGAGACACATAAACCCGATCCTCTACCTGAAGGCGTTCAGAAAAAGCTCAGGGAAATCGTCGAAGAGGCCGAAGAGGAGTACGGTTTAAAAAGGAAATAGATTGGGGCTCCGATAACCAGATCCCAATGTAAAAAAATAAAACCTAGGAGGTGCCTTATGGATCAGGAAAACATTTTGAGCAAATTGTCGGAAGCGGTATTTGAAGGTGAGGAAGAACTTGTACCCGAGTTGACTAATAAGGCTGTTGATGCTGGAATCGAGCCATTAAGGATTATCAATGAAGGACTGACCAGGGGTATTGAAGTGGTAGGTGAGCGTTTCGAATCAGGAGAATACTTCCTGCCGGATCTCTTACTGGGAGCGAAGGCAATGGAAGCAGGGATTGCTATTGTCGAACCCATGTTAGAGGGAACGAACAGGGAGTTTGTAGGCAGAGTTCTTATGGGGACAGTACATGGTGATCTACACTCAATTGGGAAAAACATTGTGATCATGATGCTGAAGTCCGCGGGGTTTGAGGTGTTTGATCTAGGAGTCGATGTTCCCACAAGCGCGTTTATTGAAAAGATTAGAAAATTAAACCCCGATATTGTAGGCATTTCTGCCCTGCTTACAACAACCGTCGGTTGCCAGAAAGAAATTATTGAGTCATTGAAGGAAGAGGGACTTCGTGATTCTGTCAAGATTATGATCGGTGGTGCACCAATTAACCAGAATTGGGCTGATCAGATTGGTGCCGACGGTTATGCCGAGGACGCTTCTAGTGCTGCTAAGCTCGCCAAGCGGTTGATGGGATAGTCGCTTCAAGAAAAACAAAAAGGGGAAGGGACAGCATGAATTTTGAAATAATATCAGAAACCGATCTAATGAGGGTTCATGAGGCTACTGTGGATGTTTTGAAAAACATTGGCATTAGCACCACATCTGATAAGTTTAAGAGCCTTTTGCTAGATAATGGTTGTAAGGAAAAGAAAGGACGTATTACTTTTACCCAAGATGTTATTGATAAAGCCATAAAGCGTGTTCCAGGGCCATGGGAAATAACCAGCAGAACAGGTGAACATGTTCTAGAGTTGGGTAGGAACAGGGCTTACGGGCAGGTTTGTATCGGCCTGCCGTCCATAATTGATCTCGATACTGGGGAGAGACGCGATGCTCTCCTAAAAGACCTGGCAGATTTTACACGTTTAGCTGACGCTCTTGAGTTTATGAATGTTGTTTCTCCTCTTTACCCGCGGGATGTTCCCCAGAAAGCAATTGTTACCATTGAAGCTGTGACATTGCTGCGCAATACCACGAAGCCTATTCGGCTGTGTTTGGAGTCCTATGACGAATGGCCATATATTTATGATGCCCTGTTAGCTGTTGCGGGTAGTGAGGAAGCCCTAAGGGAGAAAGGGCTGGGCTACTACGAGGTTTCACCCATGAGCCCGCTTGACTTCGGTACGGGGCCCGCTGAGGCTATGATGGGTGTTGTAGAGGCTGGCTTACCGGTAGGGTTTGACCCTGCACCTATTATGGGTGCCACATCTCCGGTCACTATTCTTGGTAATGTTGTTCAACATAATGCCGAGCTTCTGGCGGGTGTTATTTCTACCCAACTAATGAAGCCTGGTTGTCG
>DUNL01000073.1 GCA_012839385.1 Clostridiaceae bacterium | reverse complement strand
GCTCCTGTTGAGCTTTTTTATATAGATTCTCGCTCGCTTTATATATGGCTTGCTGCAAAGCCTCTGTATCCGTCTTCATGTCCTCAAGATTGCCTGAGGAAATACTATCTTTTAGTCTGCCAATGGCTTGCTCAATATCTGAGCGATCAGCGGGATCAAATTTATCACCGTCATCTTTTAGCATTTTTTCTGCTTGATAAACGGCGGAATCAGCATTATTCCTAGTATCCACCTCTTCTTTTTTCTTTTTGTCTTCGGCAGCGAATTGTTCCGCTTCTTTAACAGCTTTATTGATTTCATCCTCACTTAAATTAGAGGAGGCAGTAATAGTTATATGCTGTTCCCGATTTGTCCCCTTATCAACGGCCGAGACATTAACAATACCATTAGCGTCAATATCAAAGGTGACTTCAATCTGAGGAATACCACGCGGAGCCGGGGCAATGCCATCAAGACTGAAACGACCTAAGGTCTTGTTATCACGCGCAAATTCTCTTTCGCCTTGTAGGACGTGCACCTCGACAGAAGTCTGTCCATCGGCGGCTGTAGAAAATATTTGGCTCTTCTTGGTTGGTATAGTCGTATTTCTGTCGATAATTCTTGTCATTACTCCGCCCAAAGTTTCAATTCCCAAAGAAAGTGGAGTGACATCAAGTAAGACCATGCCTTTAATATCGCCTGACAGAACACCGGCTTGAATCGCCGCTCCAATTGCTACACATTCATCAGGATTAATACCTTTAAAAGGCTCCTGATTAAAGAAATTTTTAACTGCGTCATGCACGGCCGGTATACGGCTTGAACCACCAACAAGGAGGATTTTATTAATATCACCTGGCTTAAGACCGGCATCACTCATCGTATTTCTAACCGGCTTCATCGTAGCTTCAACTAGGTCAGAAGTCATATCGTCAAACTTAGCTCTGCTAAGAGTAAGTTCAAGATGTTTGGGACCTGTTTGGTCAGCCGTTATATAAGGCAGATTAATATTAGTTGAGGTAACTGAGGAGAGTTCCACCTTAGCTTTCTCTGCTGCCTCTCTTAGCCTTTGCATGGCCATCTTATCATGAGACAGGTCAATTCCTTGATCACTCTTCATTTCGGCAACCATCCAGTCGACAATTTTTTGATCAAAATCATCACCACCGAGACGATTATTACCTGAAGTTGCCAGTACTTCAAAAACTCCATCGCCTATTTCTAACAAGGAGACGTCAAATGTGCCGCCACCAAGGTCAAAAACCATGATTTTCTGTTCTGCTTCTTTATCGAGTCCATAAGCCAGTGCCGCGGCTGTCGGCTCATTTATAATACGTAAAACATCAAGACCGGCAATCCTGCCCGCGTCTTTAGTAGCTTGACGTTGCGCGTCACTAAAATAGGCGGGCACAGTTATTACCGCCTGGGTTACTTTTTCACCCAGATAAGCTTCGGCATCTGTTTTTAGCTTCTGCAAAACCATAGCGGAAATCTCGGGAGGCGTATAGGTGGTACCATCAATGGTAGTTTTCCAAGACGTACCCATTTCACGTTTTACAGACTGAATTGTGCGATCAGGATTGGTAATCGCTTGACGTTTAGCTACCTGTCCAACCAAACGCTCGCCTTCCTTTGTAAAAGCTACTACTGAAGGAGTTGTCCTGTTACCCTCCGCGTTGGGTATAACTACTTGATCTCCACCCTCAAGAACAGCGACAACTGAATTTGTGGTTCCTAAATCTATTCCTATTACTCTTGCCATATTATCCTCTTTCTGCTCGTTTACGAGTTATTTACTAATTAATTTTAATTTGTTTCTTCTATTTAGCTCTTTTAATTTGCCACTTGTACTACAGAATGCCTAAGCACACGATCTTTCCTGATAAAACCGATCTGAAACACCTCTGTAATCTCTTGTGGATCTTTATCTTCATCATCTATATGAGACACCGCATGGTGTAAATTGGGATCAAAAGTCTCTCCCAGCGCCGCTATCTCCTCAATATCTAAACTGGCAAAAACTTCTTCTATTTGCTTGCGAATAAGCTGAACTCCCTCCGCGAAAGCGATAGTTTCACTATTTTCACACTTGTCTGCTGTTTCTAGGGCTCGATCAACATTATCTAAGACCGGCAGAAATTTACAAACTACATCTGTAATTGAATCTGAGTACAACGCCTCTTTTTCCTTACGTGTTCGTCTGCGATAATTATCATACTCCGCGGCCAAGCGTAAAAACCTATCCTCCAGCTCCTGATATTTCTCTTCTACGGATATTGGTTGAGCATCCTCTTCACTAGACTTTTGATCATCCTTAATATCCGCGTCCTCAATATCAGGATTTTCCGCGCTTTCTTCAGAAATCGCTTCATTTTGATCTTCAGACACTTTATCTTGTTTATGAATTTTGTCTTTATCCATAATGCCTCCACTACTAAGATGTAATTATAATTTTAAGGCTTTGCAGAAGATTGAGACCAGATCTCCATTAAAAATACTAATCAGAAACTGACGCTCTTTCTCTCAATTCCTCTGTCAAAGTTTTATTAATAAAATTAATTTGAGATATCGTGCGACTGTAAGGCATTCTGCGTGGACCAATTACGCATATTTGTCCGGACAACTCACCACCAACCCTATAGGTCGTTGTAATGAAGGAACAATCTTCCATGCCATCTAGCGCGATCTCCTGTCCGATCCGTACCATAAACGCAGGTCGGTCCTCTTGGTCACTATCATCGGTTTTATTCTCAACAATACCCGAATTCTCAGCACTACTCTGTGTTTGCCATTCATCCAAATAAGCAGCGACCAGATGTTCTTTATTCAAAGTCGCAAGAAATTTCTGAGCCTTCTCGACATCGTGAAATTCAGGATGATCAAGTAACTGATGCATCCCTTGCAAATACATATCTAGATGCCCGGCCTGCTTTATTGAAACATAGGCTTCATATAACACTTGATTGAGTAAGGGTTCAGGAATACTGCTCTCGTCTGCCGCGGCAGTAACGGTTACTAAAGTTATATCATCTAATTTTTTCCCCTTAAGCCCCTGTTCGATCGTTTGAGCCAACTCGGCAAGTTGTTTATCCGAAAGCAGATTTGGTACCCGTACTACACGATCTTTAATAATACCTTCGGACAACACGACTACGACTAAAGCTCTACCAGGTTCAATTTGCAAGATTTTTATCTGTTGTAATGAAGATGAACCATAGCGAGGTGTCAATACCAAAGATATATAATTTGACTGTTCAGCCAAGAGAGTAGCCGCTTGCTCAATCAGATTGCGCACTTCCAACATAGTATCCGATAGATACTTTCTAATGCGAGTCTCGATTTCAGTAGGTAAAGGTTCAAGTACAATCAAATTATCTATATAAGCCCTATATCCCTTATCGGAAGGTACTCTCCCGGACGAAGTATGAGGCTTTTCCAGATAGCCCATCTCTTCCAAATCGGCCATATCGTTTCGCACGGTAGCGGGACTTATGTCAAGCTTGTGTCTGGTCGTTAATACTTTGGAACCAACTGGTTCAGCCGATTCAACATAATCTTCAATGATTGTCTTAAGTAGCCATTTTTTGCGCTCATCCATCATAGTTGGTTCCTTTCTTACCATAATTAGCACTCGGGCTTTGCGAGTGCTAAGCAAAGCTTATCATCTGACAAAATGGCTGTCAATATGATAGAAACAGCAGTTACAAAACGAGGCCTGTTCAGATCAATTAGCGGAAACTGTTCAGGCCTCGTCAGAAAGTTTATTTGTGAGTGATAGATAAATTATTAAGAACTATGTATTTTACCGGATAATTTATACACCAGTGGACTCTTTATTTGCCATATGGTTTTTTATATCTGTAGTAATTTCCCATTTGCTTATGTCAAGCATGCCTTCTGTCTTTGCTACAATTGAAGTTCCAACAATGTCGCCACAGACATTTGTTAAAGTTCTACCCATATCGAGTATTACATCAATTCCCAGCACCAGAGCGAAGGCAGCCGCGGCCGCTGACCCTGTAGTAGCAGGCATACCCACCATTTCCATAACTGCTAATAAAACTACCGGACCCGCTCCGGCTATGCCGGCAGTTCCAATAGACCCTAAAGTAACAGCGACAATCATTAGCAACTGTTGGCTAAAAGTAAGAGTAACACCGGTAGCATTTGCGACAAAGTATACAGCTAGAATTTGATAATATGCCTCTCGCCGTCCATATTTACCTGAGCACCTAACGGTAGTGTGAAGCCACTTATAGTTCGATCAATACCGAGATTAACCTCAGCGTTTTCCAAATTCAGGGGCAAAACAGCGTTACTGCTTCTAGTGGCAAAAGCCATTAGAAGCACACTTCTGATCTGGCGGTAAAACTTCAGAACAGGTAGTTTCCACAGTTTAAGCGCCCCGGAATAAACAACCACGAGTTGAAACAGATAACCTATATAACAAGCTATTACCAGTGATGTTAAAGAGCTGATAACTTTAAAACCGCCTTCAGCGATAACAACCGCTATCAACGCGAAGCCCCCGATCGGTGTATACTGCAAAACAGCCTGAGTAATCTTAAACATAATTTCGGAGCCACCAACGCAGAAGGAAAGTACATTTCCAACTCCTTCTCTAACCTTCTTATTTTTACTGTCCAACAATACAGCAATGGCTAGACCGAATAAGAGAGCGAAGATCAGTACTTGCAGATAATTACCTGAATTAAAAGCGCCAACAGCATTGTCCGGTATCATATTCAAAAATACATCGCTGACTTTTTGCGATTGAACTTCCGGAACCTCTCCGGTAGCGCCAAGTAGATTCATGCCGACACCGGGCTTGATTAAATGACCTAGTACAATACCACAGACAGCAGCAAACATGGTGGTAACAATATAATAGGACATTATTTTACCGGCTATACGACCGATCTGAGACGCGGGCGTACTCCCAACACCTACTGCGATCGCAAAGAAAATTAAAGGTAGAATTACTAGACGAAGAAGTTTCAGCATTAAGGTGCCAAAAGGTTCTACCCACATAATGCCTTCACCAAAAATCAGTCCCGCAGCAATTCCAAGTACAAGCGCTACCAAAACTCTCCAGACAAGCGGTACGTCAAGATACCACCTGAAGATAGGATTTCTCCTATGTTTAATCTCTTCCGTTAATACCTCCTCAACCCACCCACAAAATTAACTTATATTCAATAAATCAAATTGATTAACTTGGACTATATATAGCTTATATTTAATATAATTTAAACATATCTAACTTATATAGCCATGCTTCACACGCATTTTATCTTTACATAACTATTATGTCAATTTATTTTTACTTATCCGAGATGGATTTATTTG
>DUNL01000137.1 GCA_012839385.1 Clostridiaceae bacterium | reverse complement strand
GTTTTCTAAGATCAATAAGTAAAGACATTACATTAATTGTCGAGGGCAAGAGCAACAGCACCATTGTTAGTAAGGGCTGGAAATAAATATTAAAAGGGATAAAGATATAGAGTAAAATAATTACCGGTAGCCAAGAGAACAAAGAAATTGCCTCACCAACCAATAATTTAGCCAAAAAGACTGATCTCATCTTAATTGGCCAGGATTTAAGCATACCGGCGCCTCTACCCTCACGCGAGATCGCTGTAGGCATACAGGCATTGTTGCCTGACACAAATGCTGCGATCCCGGTCAAAACCATTAAGACCAGAGGTACAAAATTATTTCTCTGTTCCGCGCCCAAGAGAGGAGCTACAAGCTCTCTTAAAGAACCGATACTATCACCCTCTTGAAGCAAGCCAAAAAGCATAGTTCCTAAGAAAATAAAAACCATAAGTAGAGGAAAAACTAAGATATTCATTAAGAAAGTAGGAGATCGATACAAAATCTTAAATTCTCTAATTATCATATTTGTGAAATCAGTTCTGGAATTGGACAAAGACTGCCAGGCTTTCTTTGTCATGGGCTTGTGAACATGACCGGTAGACCGACTTTCACGAGCAGATCTGAGGTATAAAACTGAAGCGAGTATGACAAGGATCAGTATCATAACCAAGGCTATAGCGACCAAACCCAGAATTTTTAACAACGAGGAAGACTCTTGAGGGAGAGATATAGCTTCAATGGCCTTATCTGATAGAGGTACGACATACTTCATTACAGCAGGGGCTGTTTCAGGCAAATCCGTATGCATATTGCTTGAGCCGATATTGGAAAAGACAAAGGCAATAATACCAATAAACATAAGAACCTGAGTAATAATCATAAAGCGGTCCTTACTTTTGGCAAAGACAGCGGTTCTCATCATTAAGAGTATGAGGATAGCGTCTATACACATCGGTATTACGGAACCAAAGGCCAGAGTCATTAAAGCATAAATATAATAGAGAGGAGACATCCCCACTCGGATACCCAAAGCAAATACCGCGGGGATTGTAATCATGAGCGGGACAATTACTGAAAAAACATAGAGATTAGATAGTTTGGCGGCAACTATTGTACTAGGTTTTATAGGTAGAGCTAGTAAAGTGTCCAGATCTTCAGCAAAGAAGAAAATACCTGCCGCGTAGAAAAAACCCATCCCCAGCAAAATCAAAAAACCCGGCAGATAGAGTTGAGACAGACTAGCTCTAAAAACTTGTAACAGTAACGGGTCAGCACCTGGATTCTTACCATTAAAACCCATTTCCAGTAAATTACCGGCGGCCATATAACCGTTCATACCAAAAGCAAAGGCCATATAGGCAAGACCCGCTATGCCTAACAAAAACTTCTTGGTCCTGTCTAAGCCCTTACTGAAAATAGTCGCTTTTTTTCTTTTCTTTTGTTTAATTTCCATACCAAAGACATCTGAACCTTTAATCAGAGCTTTGGTTAGAACCCACCATTTTTTCATACTGAATATTCCCTACCTCATTTAGTGACAAGCCCGAATTTTATTCTTCTTCCGGCAAGTGGAATGTTTCATCTGTTAATTCAAGGAACATCTCTTCCAAACTGGCATTCTCTTTAAAGTGATCTCTCATCTCTTTAATCGTGCCTACAAATATCAATTTGCCCTTGTCAATGATACCGACTCTATCACAGACCTTTTCAGCTACTTCAAGTACATGTGTTGAGAACAGCACCGTCTGATTGGAATCCGCGTGCTCACGCATACGGTTTTTAAGATTAAAACTTGATCTCGGATCTAATCCCGTCATAGGTTCATCTAAAATCCAAATAGGAGGCTCATGAATAAGGGCTCCTATCAGCACGATCTTCTGACGCATGCCGTGAGAATAGCTGCTGATGGGATCATTGAGCACATCACTCATGGCGTACTCTTTAGCGAGTTTTTTAACCCTCTCCTCTCGTACTGAGGTGTCAACTCCATAGATATCCGCCATAAATTTCAAATACTCAATCCCTTTAAAGCGCAAAAATATATTAGGGTCATCGGATACAAAGGAAAACTGCTTTTTTGCTTGCAGTGGTTCACTCAGAATAGAAGAGCCTCGAATAAAAATATCACCTCGTGTCGGCTGCAAAACACCTGTGATCATCTTGAGAGCCGTAGTCTTACCGGCGCCATTGGGACCTAAAAGTCCGAAAATCTCACCGGCCTTTATTTCCAGGTTCAGATTGTCCACAGCATTTTTCTTACCGTCATATGTTTTTGTCACGTTCTTCAAAATGACCATCAGGGCCTCCCGCGATTTATATTTATTAGATCTATTGCTCTATAAAACACTAAACTACAAGTGAATCCTTATAGTAAATCTTTACTATAATTCTCACCAATACAAACTGACTTCATTATTCTAATATAGTGCATTTTAGCATGGCAAGTTAGGACAACAAATATTAACTAACAATTTACACATGGAAAATTCACTTTTCCCTCCTGATTAAAGTAAATATCTGTTATCATAAAAAGTCAGATGGATCAGATGGATAAAAATAAAGTAAATAAGAAAAGACCTTTCGTTACCGGATCACGGCAACAGAAATCTAAGAAAACTCCTGACGCGAAAAGTCCCGGCTTAAAAATCATCCCTCTGGGAGGTATGCGAGAAGTCGGGAAAAACATGACCTGCTTTCAATTCCAGGACGATATGATAATTGTGGACTGCGGCATAGGTTTTCCCGATGAGGATATGCCGGGAGTAGATATTATTATCCCGGACTTTACTTATGTGCGTGAGAATATTGACAAGCTTAAAGCTATCTTTGTAACTCATGGACATGAAGATCATATTGGCGCCTTACCTTGGCTTCTTAAGGAAGTAAGTGTTCCTGTATACAGCAATGCTTTGACAATAAAGCTAATTGAACGAAAGCTGAAAGATCGTGGCACACAGGTAAAAAATCCTGATCTTAGAGTTTTGCGCACAGGACAACGCGTGGGAGCGGGGCAGTTCCAGGTAGAATCTATTCACGTCAACCATTCAATAGCGGATGCCAACGCTTTCGCGATTACAACCCCTATCGGAATTGTCTTGCATATGGGAGATTACAAAGTTGACTACACTCCTCCTACCGGTAAACCTATTGATCTCAATAGGATAGCCCAATTAGGGCAAAAAGGAATCCTGGCCCTAATTTCAGACAGCACCAATATTGAATATCCGGGCTCTACCATGTCGGAACAGGCGGTTGGAGAAACTTTTAAAGATTTGTTCGCCAGGGCCCAAGGGCGCATTTTTGTGGCCACTTTCTCCTCCAATGTCTATCGACTGCAACAAGTTATTGACGCTGCCGAGGCGGAGGGGCGCAAAGTCTGTCTTCTGGGACGAAGCATGATAAATGTATTTGAGGTCGCTAACAGTATTGGCTACATAAGAAGTAGTCCCAATACCATTATCGAGCAAAACAATATAGACAAATACAAACCTGACGAATTAGTTTTAATTACTACCGGCAGCCAAGGCGAACCTATGGCCGCATTAAGCAAAATAGCCTTCGCTGAACACAAAAATGTGGAAATTGTTGAGGGCGATACTGTCATTTTATCTTCGTCAATAATTCCCGGAAATGAAAAACCGATTTATCGCATGATAGATGAACTATACCGTCGTGGCGCGGAAGTAATTTATGAGTCTTTAGCCGATGTACATGTTTCCGGTCACGCGTATCAAGAAGAGTTAAAATTGATTTATCAACTGGCCAAACCGAAATTCTTTATACCCGGGCATGGTGAATACAGGCATCTCCATCTACATGCTAAAATGGTCCAAAAAATGGGACATGATAAAGAAAAGATTCTCTTATTGTCTAATGGCGATATTGTGGAACTCGACTACAAAGAATTCCGCTTTGTTGGCTTTACGGAAGGCGCGGGCGTATTGATTGACGGCTCAGGTATGGGAGATGTAGACAAGTGGGTACTCAGAGATCGACTGCGTCTGGCTGAGGATGGTGTAGTCTCCGCTTATATCGCTATCAACTCTCAAAACAATAGTATATTGGGCCAGCCGGAAATAATAGCCAGGGGGTTCATTTACGATAGTGAAATTGCCAGTACTACTATCAGTTGTCGAAATTTGATAGAAGAGCTTGCTACCGAAGCGAGAACTGAAAAAAAGCCTTTAGCTCATATTCTAAAATCAGGTCGCTTGGAGAACGAGTTGCGCAAACTGCTATTTGAAAAGACAAGAAGACGTCCTGTCATACTTATATCAGTGTTGGAGATAGACTGATTCTTTAACGCGAAAAATCAAACCCCTGTTCTACTAACATCAACAACGCCGGGTATTGCTTTGAGACGTTTAACCAAGCGTTCAACCTGCGCTTGATCCTTTGTTTCAATGGTTATCCTAATACTGGCGCTGATATCTTTCGCGGATTGGACTTTGAATTCTAAGATGGGAATTGTCTCCTCGGCAACCGCGCTGGAAATCTCGGCCAAAAGATTCCTGCGATCCCGCGCTATAACACGCAAGATAGTCTGATATTTTAACTCCTCGGGCAAATCTTCCACCCAGAAAACATCTATTAGGCGAGCTGCCCTCTCAGCGTCTTCGGGTGACTGATCAAAGGAATCTAACAGATGCTTAATATTTTTGCAATCCAGGCGATGTACTGTGACTCCTTCACCTCTTGTAACATAGCCGATTATTTTATCACCCGGCACCGGATTACAACATCTTGATAATCTGATCAGACAATTGTCTATACCTCTGACCTGGACACCCCGCGATTGACTGGCCAGTTTCTTTTGTTGTTTAGTTTCTTTTTCACGTTTATTCCAAGTTCCTTCATCAGAAGAAACTATAGATTGAGGCGCGTATTGGACATGTCCGCTCTTCGTCACCCGATAGCCCAAATCCGCTCTCTCGTCATCTGTAAGAGACAAAATATAATCGTCACGAAGGCGTGGAACTATACGCGCGGCAGACAGACCACCATAACCGACAATCGCGTACAAATCATCTAGACTATTTAAAGAGTACCGCTTTAGTAAGTTGTCGTAGTATTCTTTCTTAATTAACTGAGCAGGAGTAAAGCCTGATTTTCTTATCTCGCGATCAATTGTCTCGCGGCCACGAGCGATATTCTCATCGCGCATCTCACGTTTAAACCAAGTAGAAATTTTCGTTCGAGCCGTACTGCTCTTGACAATATTGAGCCAATCCAGACTGGGACCTTTAACTTTGTCAGAAGTAAGAATCTCTACAATGTCACCGTTTTCCAGTTTTGAAGTCAATGGAACCATGCGACCGTTTACTTTGGCGCCATACATTGAATTGCCGACACCGCTATGGATATGGTAAGCGAAATCTATAGGAACTGATCCTGTCGGTAAGGAGATAACCTCACCTCGAGGCGTAAAAACATAGACTTCATCTGTGATCAGTTCTTCTTTGAGAGTGTTCATAAAGTCTGACGCGTCACGCATATCACTCTGCCACTCCAGCAACTGTCGCAACCAGGTAAGCTTCACATCAATAGGATCGACTTTTGAGGAAGAAGACTTCCTATCCTCTTTGTAGCGCCAATGGGCAGCAATACCGTATTCCGCAGTTCTATGCATTTCCTTAGTTCTAATCTGCACCTCAAAAGGAATGCCTGTCGAGCTGATTACAGTTGTATGTAAAGATTGGTACATATTGGGTTTGGGCATAGCGATATAGTCTTTGAATCTGCCCGGCATTGGCTTATAGTGTTGATGTACCAGACCTAAAACCGCATAACATTCTCCTACAGTGTCAACAATAATCCGCATGGCGAAAAGATCATAAATTTCATCAAGAGTGCGATCCTGAGCTTTCATTTTGCGATAGATGCTGTAGAAATGTTTGGGTCTACCTTCAATATCCGCTTTAATACCCATTTTAGAAATTCTATTATCAAGATCACGGGTTGTTTCAGTAAGAAAATTTTCTCTGTCTGAGCGTTTAGCGGCTATCTGGTCTACTAGTCCGTAATAAGCGTCAGGATCCAGATAGCGCAGGCTTAAATCTTCCAGTTCCCATTTGATTTTGTGTATACCCAAGCGATGAGCCAAGGGAGCATAAATGTCTAACGACTCACGTGATTTATCAATTTGCTTGCTATCATTTTTATAATCCATGGTGCGCATATTGTGTAAACGGTCAGCGAGTTTAATCAAAACCACTCGAATATCTCTGGCCATAGCAAGAAACATTTTGCGATAATTTTCCGCTTGAATCTCTTCCTGAGTTGAATAGGAAAACTTTGATAATTTTGTGACACCATCAACTAAATTTGCCACATCAGTGCCGAAACTCTCTTCAATTTCCGACAAAGAGACCTCGGTATCTTCTACAGTGTCGTGCAATAGCGCGGCAATCAGCGTATCTTGATCGACTTCCAAGTCTAAGAGAATTTCAGCGGCAGCTACCGGATGAACAATATAGGGTTCCCCGGTCGCTCTCTTTTGATCTTTATGCGCCAGCTTGGCAAAATCATAGGCCTTGCGCAACAACGAGAAATCGCTTTGCCCTGAATATTCTTGCCAGCTCTGACAAATAAAAGCAAATTTTTTGTCCGCATCTTGTTCAGTTTGATTGTGTTCGTGATGCATCAATTATACTTCCCTGACTATAAAGCTCATGCCATAACCGAGTCGTTTTTAAATCTATTCTCTCCTCGATTGTATTAAAACAAAATACCCAATTCCCGTTTTCTGAACTTCTTAAAGAACCAAGACCGGAATCAGAAAATAACTTAAGAATTAAAAACAGTTCATCAACTGATATCAATTCATTATAATTGTTAGACAGCCAATGGGCTAGGTGTCGAGGAACAAACATTAGTTCCTGCTCTGTTTCTAGTAATAAAGAAAGTTTCTTGAAGACATAGGCAATCATCAACCGACTAATAGCAGGTTTTTCCTTCCTTCGGTTCTCCTCCGCGCTTAATCTTATCTCTTCTATTTGCAGATTAACATTCTCATTGCCGCGCCATACATTGGCTATCAGATAAAAGGCAATATCTATTCTGTCACCTGGCTTATACAACATAGTGGCAACTCCCTGCCTGAAAGCAATGGCAGTTATTCTGCCTAATCCACGTGTATTTAAAATCATACGTAGATGACTACCATCCCCTATTCTGTATATCTCAACTATTTCAGCAGCGCGTAAAAGAAAAATCGGCTTCTGATTTTGTTCTCCGATTGGCTCCAGAATCTCCAGAGCGCGGGCTGCCTCAAGGGTAAGATCAAGCCCGGATAATTCAAGATCAATTGTAAGTTCAGCGGGTGAAAAGTCTCCCAAATTAATGATATATTCGTTGATTCGCTCTGTAAAAGCTTCTAATTTATCTGTCTCTAAGGATAAGCCGGCAGCCCCTTCATGTCCACCATAACTTAGGAGAAGGTCACTACAACTTTCTATCGCAGAATAAATGTCAAGGTTTCCATAGGTACGCGCGGAACCTCGATATACTCCATCTTCTAAAGCTAGACAAATTACGGGCACTTGGTAATAATCGACCAATCTCGCGCTCAGAATTCCTAAAATACCCGGATGAAATGACTCATGGGCTACGATCACAATTCTGTCGCGTCCCAAGACGACCCCCGCTTCTACTTGTAAGCGAGCTTGTTCTATTTGTTCCTTCTCCAATTCACGGCGCCGCGAATTTAATATATTCAGACGCTCGGCAAGGTATCTTGCCTCTTCCTCGTCATCTGTGAGCAATAATTCCAGAACTGTTTCCGCTTCTCCCAGTCTACCCGCGGCATTTAGGCGTGGAGCCAGACTAAATTGAATTAGCGACGTTGACAATTCTTCATCGGTTTTACGGCAGCATTCCGCCAGCTTTTTGATCCCAATGGGCGCGTAGTCATGATAATCACAGATAGCATCTACTATAAGACGTCTGTTAACCCCTCTGACCGGCATGACATCAGCTACGGTTCCAATCGCCGCTAAAATTCTGTACATTGGATTAGGTTCAGAAGGATATTCCAGAGCTAAAAGCAAATAGTAAGCGACCCCCACTCCGGCCAGGCCGGCAAGAGGAAAACTATCTCCTTCTCTTTGCGGGTTTATAAAAGCAGAGGCGGTATGAGGAATACTTGTACAAGTATGATGGTCGGTTACAATTACAGGTATACCTCTGTCCTCCAGTAATTTTACTTCCTCCAGACTTGAGCTACCGCAGTCTACGGTAATCACCAGATCCGGTTCATAAGTGAGAATTTGCTTGACCTGATCCATGGTCAGACCATAACCATCGCGAAGACGATTCGGAATAAGGTTAATAGTTGTTACGCCTTGTGCTCGAAACCAGCGGGACAGTAACGCGGTAGCCGTTAATCCGTCGGTATCGTAGTCTCCGAAGATTAGAATTCTACTATCCCGCGCCAAGGCTTTGTAAATTAGCTCAACCGCCAACCGCATATCCGTTAATATAAATGGCTCCGGATAAACTATCTCCACCGGATATATTAGCTCCAGTATTTCTGCCGCCGTATAGTTCCTAGCTTTCCAGACGCGCCATAGCAGGGGATGTAAGTCAAGACTGCCGGGCAAATCCCAGGTCAAATCTAAGCTGCCGAACTGATTGATCGGGTCGGTATTGCTTGTCTCGGCAGCAGATCCGACCTCAATATCAGTTTCAACAGGCTCTTCCCTAACCTTCCAATTCCGTGAAAGCAGCAGTTTTTTTAATTGTATTTTTTGTTCTTGCTCCATTCAGTTATATCTCATCTTTGCCATTATTATATATTATGTCAGGTACATGACCAGTACAGGTCAGTCAGGGTAATAAAAAGAGCCCCCCAGTTTATCGGGCGGCTCTGAAGTTCAATTTCACTAAGTCAACGTTTTCTTTTGCGCGCGGCTTCAGATTTTTTCTTCCGCTTAACGCTCGGTTTTTCATAATGCTCGCGTTTTCTGACTTCCGCAAGAACTCCCGAGCGTGCACATTGACGTTTAAAGCGTTTCAGGGCACTGTCAAGGGATTCATTCTCTTTGACACGAATTTCCGACAACTTGCTCCCTCCCCTCACAGCTAAGTTTCGTCGCGTAGCGACGGTAACGGCATTATACCGTACCACAACCTACTCGGTCAAATGTCAATTATGCGGGCAATACAAATCCCCCGGCTATTAAGACTTGTCCTCTCTCTGTGATAATTTACCCCTTATCCGCCATGCTTCCAGATACAGTTTTTAAAGCTATGACTAAACTAATTTAGACTATTTTCTCGCTTAGCCTTTTACCTGACAAGAGATGAACATGGAGATGCATAACACTTTGCCCCGCTTCTTTACCGCAGTTGTTGATCAAGCGGAAACCGCTTTTTGTTAAGCCGAGTTCTTCAGCCACTTTAGCTATGGCTGCCAGTAATTTCTCTACGATCACCGGTCCTTCTTCTTCCGCGGCCAGAGTAAGAATATTCTCGCTGTGATGTTTAGGTACTAGCAACACATGATAAGTTGCCTGGGGATGTAAATCATGAAAGGCAATGACATAATCATCTTCATAAACTACTTTAGCCGGTATTTCGCCTGCCGCAATTTTACAAAAATAGATTGAAAATAGACCTGGAG
>DUNL01000246.1 GCA_012839385.1 Clostridiaceae bacterium | reverse complement strand
CCTACCTATGAGGAATTGAAACGCGAGCATCCAGGGGTATTCTTTGTGATGCAAAATTGCATTGCGCCGCCGCACCTTTTTTCCGGTCCGCTTAGTGAACTCTCGGGCCACTATATCTTCAAGGGTACGGCCCCAGTACATGGCTTCGTTGTCGATATCTTCTGTAAATTCCCCGGTCTTTTCCAACCAGAGATCCATTGGGGAACGCCAGGGGTTTACGCCCATAATGACGGGAGCGTCCGAACCGCCGATCCCGCCCCGGCGCTGCTCCAGCCATTCATCCCGTCCCATATCCACCGTTGATATTGCAGTCATTCTTCCACCTCCTCCACCGTCACCCGCAGGAGCTTCCCGGCCATCATGGTCATCTTGAGCACCTGGGGCAGCTCGCTGCTGGGCGTGTCCAGCTTGATCCGGCCTATCCCGTCCTTGCCGTGGATGGTCAGCCAGGATTGGATATCCGGCATAGATGCCAGGAATGATATTTTGTCCATCAGTTTTCTCCTTTCAAACATTGGCGGGGACCATCCGCTCCGCTCAGTCCGCTATTTTTTGGCCCCCGCCAAAATTGACATCCCGCTAAAAACCTGTTAAACTCAGGTTGGTTGTTGGCCGCTTTTAGCGGTCTTTTTTTATACTCCCTGCGCATACCCGATAGCGTTCAGGCTGAACGCTATCAGCGGCACCGCGCAGCACTTCTCGTTCTCATGCCACCAGGCGCAGCGCTTCTTAATGCAGTCAACCCCGTCATGCGGCCTGCTCATTATCGGACAAACTATCTGTCCCGGCTCCAGCTCCGCATAGATCAGGCTTTCATTCAAAAGTCTTATGGCGTTATCTACAGGTGTTCCTTCCTTGATATGGTTGGGCCAGTATTTTTGCAGATACTTTGCCAATTTTTCCGCTTCATCTTCAGCGCCCACTATTTCACCTCCCCCACTTCAAAATATCCACCAACCGCTTGTCCCCTTCCAGCAGGCACAGCACCCGGAGGAACGATAGGAACTCCCGGCGAGTGCCGACAAAATGTAGCTTCATATCATTGAAACGCAATTTCATATTATTTCTCCCTTCATCCATTTTTCCAGTCTTTGTTTATTGATATAGTAAGCCCAGCGGCGACGCTTAACGGCCACACCGAAGGGGAGCTTGTCCTGTTGTAAGCCCAAACGAAGAAGTTGCTGGGGCATGTTAAGAATTTCCGCAGCTTCTTTTACGGTTAGGGATTTGTTGTCCATACCTCACAGCACCCTTCTGTCCATAATACCGGACAAAATTAGTTAAAAAAATGCCCCGTCTTTATTTATGATGTAAAGATTCGGGGTTTTTTAAGTACACTCCAAACATGTCTTCAATGGTATGGTTTTCACCTTTACCGTTAAAGTAATGGACTATCTTGAAAGCCTCAAGCAGTGTAAACTCTGTTTTTCCACTTAATTTTAACTGCATCGAATTATAGGACAAGCCTACGATCTTTGCCATGTCCATTATTGTTAGCCCGTACTTGGCCATATCCCCCTTTAAAACATTTGCAACACCTGATACAAGATTCCCCATAGTGCCACCCTTCCGTATATTGTCCACCATACCGGACGAACTACCAACATATTACCAACTACTCTACATTTTGTCAACCATATATTTGTTATTTCTATCAAGTTTTTGTGTAGCCTACACTTAGGTGATGTATAATGTATTTTGAACAAAGGAGTGAAGTATTGGTGAACCCTGACTTAATTACATTTGGCAGAAACCTCAGAAGACTTCGTGTTGGCAACAGGCTAACCCTTAGACAACTTGCTGAAAAAACAGGAATAGTATGTTGACCGTGATTCCCTTACTTTGCCTTTCGGCCTTCATACCGGGAAGAGTTCTGACCGCTCCGCAATGGCCGATGGCATCGTTAGGCAATTGCTTAAAAAATGGAACAGAAACGATCAGGTTTTTCTTGTTGGTGGTGGCGCGGAAAGCATAGCGCCACACCTGCAACATCATTTCCCAAATGCTAAAATCTTACGGCCGATAGCGGCCAACCAACAGCTACACCCTATTTATGCAAATGCTGTTGGTTACTACCAGCTGGCAGGAGGGCTTTTCAGTGATTAGAAAATCGGTGGCCTTCAATCCCAAAGACCCGGACCAAGCGGCAATGCTGCAACATGCCGGGG
>DUNL01000212.1 GCA_012839385.1 Clostridiaceae bacterium | reverse complement strand
TGAACGAGCCATTCAATACGAAGAAGCTACGCAAAATGAAATAAGAGAGCTTCTTTCGACAATTGCCGTGATCTCCTTTGTCGGACCAAGCGGCACAGGCAAAAGTACAAGAGCTATTGTTATCGCCCGCCGTTATGATATCCGCTACATTATTGATGATGGCCTGTTGATTCACGGTTCAAGTATTATTGCCGGTTCATCCGCCAAAAGAGCTGGCACAAAATTAGAATCCGTGAGACAGGCTCTTTTTATTGATCCTACTCGCGCGGCTAATATGCGACGTGCTTTAGTTGAGCATCTGCCCGCGACTCTAATGATTCTAGGTACTTCTGATGCTATGTTGGAGCGCATTTGTGATAATCTCTGGCTTAACCGACCTTCCTTACAGATCAGTATAGAAGATGTGACCACGGAAGAAGAGAGAAACATCGCCAAGCAGACACGTATGACTGAGGGCAAACATACTATCCCTGTCCCCAGCATGGAGATAAAACATGAATTTTCCGGATATTTCGCTGAACCGCTACAAAAACTGAGAAGAAGATTTGATCGCGGCACTTCTTATTTGCCAAGTGAAGGCGATTCAGACCGAACTGTAGTGCGTCCGACTTTTTCCAGTCTGGGCAGTTATTCTATGTCTGATGAAGCCGTGGGTCAATTATTGAAGCTGATATCTCGCCGAATTCCGGGCATCGAGAATATGGTGCGGTACAATCTGAAGAAAGAACCCTATGGAGTTATTATTGATCTTGATTTGGAATTAATATATGGCTATAACGCTCAGTCAGTTTTGTTAGAGGCACAGTCTAAAATCGGAGAGACTTTCGAGCATCTTACAGCCATCAATGTGTTAGTGACAAATGTCAGGGCTTTACGTGTAGCTAGAATCAGTCCTGACTAAGGCTTAAAGGGATCAAGTTCTCTTTGTTCTTCATCCAAAGTCACATAACCTGATCCTGCGAGGTCAACAGGATCACCTAGATAGCTAGGAATAGCTTTAATCTCAGTTTCATACCAAGCTTTGGCGCGAGCCAGAAATTCCCGGACAGAATTTTTTATTCTGGTACGGGTTTGGTAATCATAAAAGTCAGTCGCGTAACCATAGAGATCGATTTTGAGTCTGTCCGCGATATAAAGGGCCCTTTCAAGATGAAATCTCTGGGTTGCCATAACTCCCTTCTTGACGCCAAAAATAGCATGAGCTCTATAAACAGTGTTGTAGGTGTCAATTCCGGAGTGATCCAGAAAAATTACTTCCGGTGGGATTCCGGCCGCGGCGAGATAATTGCGCATTACCCAAGGCTCATCATATTTTTGTTTCCGGTGATCGCCGGAAACAATTATTCGGTCAGAAATCCCCGCCTGATAAAGTTCGATTGCTCCATCCAGTCGATCCTTTAGCATGGGAGAAGGTGTCTTGTCAGGATAGACTTGGCAACCGGGTACTATGATGGCATCGTATGACGCGGTTAAACTATCAAGCTTGTAAATCCGAGCGCTACCGGTTTTATAAACTACCCGGTTGATGATAATCAGCCCGATCAGAAGTAAGGTTAGTAATATAAAGAAATATGCCATTAGGTACATTCTTCCTCTGTTTTGCTTGCCGGGCGGCTTTTCTTTTGTGCCCATTATCTAGTAGCCTTTCGCTCTATCAGTCTTATGTAATTTGTCTGATAACTTACATCAGGCAGAGTTTACTGTTTTAAGAAATCAAGATAGCGCCTTGACTCTGTCATGATACAATAAGTATGTAGGTAAAAGGAATTGATGGGAGATATTTTTTGCCTGAAAACATAAAATATTTTGCTAATAAAACTCTCAGTCGGGTTCTGTCCAAGCATATCCTCTGCTTTATTTTGTGCTTGCTTTTAGTCCTGGGTGGTTGCTCTGAGGTTGCTGATTCAGAAGTGGAGTCGAGCGCTATTACTGTGTCGCAATCTTCACTACAAGGTAGCGATAAATTGTCAGGCTTAACAAGAAAAAACATACAGGAAACGGAACGATCTCAATCTACTACTATAGAGGAAACGAATAGTGTAGGATTTCTGCCTAATCACTCCACAACAATTTCCTTGCAGTTACTAGAAGATGAAATCAATCTGGACCCTTTTGTCGTGAAAAACGGTTTTCCGGTCGATAGCGCTAGTGGTAGCGATTTAGTGTATGAGACCTTAATTAAGTGGGATCCTGAAAAATTGACTTATGTGCCGGGATTAGCAGAATTAGTCAATATTTCTACTAACGGAATAGAACTGCGACTAAGACAAGACGCAAAATGGCATGACGGTAGAGCGGTAACATTAGATCAGATTGAAATGTCTCTCTATTGGATGTGTAAATTTAATCAATCATGTAATAAAGCGGAAGGATTGATTACCAAGGCAGTAACACTAGCGTCAGATGACGTAGAGCAGCAGAATATTTTATTGGCTTTAGCGGAACCTGACGAACATGATGTGGCATTGGCGCTAGACCTCTTGTGCCGAGCGCCAATTGTTCCGACAACAGACTGGAGCGAGGGAGAAGATCCACTGACTATTTCCCGCGAGAAATTGCGAGACGCGGCTAACAGAAATCCTTTGGGTACGGGGCGATGGAAGGTATTGCTTGATGATGATTTCCAACTGGTACTGGAAAAACAAAGTGGTGAGTTTATTAATAAACCACAATTTTTGATGCTGCGGAAGTATAAGAACACTACCATGCGTGAACGCGCCTTTAATAACAATGAGATCGATATTTTGGTGGGTACTTTGTCTGACAAAGATAAGCAAGTAGTATACTATCCGGGTCGACCTATGCTGGCAGGTATTGTAGTCAACAAAGACAATTCTTTGCTACAAAATCCTTATATACGTAATCTTCTGCAATTAGCTGTTAATACTGCTAAAACCGGAAAGGTTCTAGATAACAAGGCGCCTGCCACAATTTTTTGGCATTATTTCGGTGGCGCTACTCTGGTAAATAGTCTACGAGCTAGCCTATCTAATCCCCAATATTCGACTATGTATCAACAAAACAAAAACGAAATCGCGGTTTTGCTGGAAGGTGATTTCAGTGCCGATGGCTTGCTTCGTCTTAAGGGCAAAAAAGTTGCTGACCTCAACCTGATTTTCCCTGAAGAGCCTAATATAGAAGCGGCTTGCCAAAGCTATGCCCAATTAGCGCGTCAACAGGGCCTTAGGTTAAATCTCATTGCCTTAAACGAAGATGAATATACTGAACGCCTGAACAAAGGTGAATACGATCTATGTTATGTGTGTGCCGCGGACAGATTAGACACACCGTACAGTTTGGCTCAGGAGTTTCTCTCCCATATAGGTGGAGGAGAAATAGAAAACCTGTCGCCGGAAAAACCGGACAATGAGGGACAAACCCTAGCTTTAGATTTAGCCGCGTCAATCAACACGGATCAGTTCACTAAAGCTGCCCGGGCATGTTTCCAGTATTCTCTAACTAAAATGTACTATTACCCTTTAGGTTATGGAACTATCAATAATGTATATCTCAAGTCAGATTATTGGGACAATATTTTTGATTACTGGACGCTATCCCTTGATAATCGTGATCTAACAGGCATCGGAGCATCAGATATTCTTGACAGTATTTCGACAAAAGCGAAGGATTAAGAGTGAATGGGAAGAAGACAACTGAAATTTTAGCCTTCGCTGGACCGAACGGGAATGAAATCCTGTTCCCCGTGGCTACTATAACAGGTAAAGGGGATGGACCTCATTTTGTAATTACTGCCGGGATTCACGGCGCGGAATACCCAGCTATTGTCGCGGCTATCACTCTTTTCAATGAACTGAAAACAGAGAATGTTTTGGGGAAGATTACCATTGTAACCATTGCCAGTGTCAATGCGTTTGAAGCTAGAACTCCCTTTGTCAATCCGTTAGATAAGAAAAATCCAAACCGAGTATTTCCTGGTAATCCCCGAGGGTCATATACTGATGTGCTTGTACATTATCTATTTAATAAAATTATTGCCGAAGGCGACTACTATTTGGACTTACATGGTGGTGATTTAGTAGAGGCGCTAGAACCATTCTCCCTTCATCATGTAGGAGTAAATGAACTGGTTGACAGCAAATCGAGGGAACTGGCCCAATACTACGCGCTGCCAAATAATATAGCTACAACGACAAATAGTTCCTGGTCAGACGACGGTACCAGTTATGCCAACGCGGCTAAACTAGGCATACCGAGCGCCATTGTTGAAGCAGGTGGCATAGGACAGTTAGATCAGGATTCTGTTGACCTGCACTTACGTGGTCTTAAGAATGTACTCAGACATTTTGGCTGCCTAAAGGGCGAAGCATTTGAGCCCATAGGTCAACACTATTACCGAGACTTTATCTGGCTACGATCACCCGTCAAGGGCATTTTTTATTGTGCCGTTAAGTTAGGTGATAGTCTAAGGACAGGTCAACCAGTTGGAACTGTTGTGGATTATTTCGGTAATCTCCTAGTTAATATAAAAGCGCCAGTCGCGGGTAAGCTGTTGTTCTTAACCACTAGTCCCGCTATAGCTGTGGAAGGACTTATCTTAGGTATTGGAATTAAATAAATTTGAACAATTTGGTCGTAATGTTGAATTTTTACAGTATTATGTTACCAGTAGATTTTGATCTTCATATCCTGAATGTAATTGCTAAAAGCTTGACCAAAATACAAATTTCATTTGGGTAAATTGCCAAAGTAGTTTTGCTGATTACTTAGCAGATTAATAAAATAGAAACCCCTGTAACACAGTAGTTTTAAGGGGTTTCATTCTGGTGATCCCGAGAGGATTCGAACCTCCGACCTGCGGTTTAGGAGACCGACGCTCTGTCCGGCTGAGCTACGGGATCATATGATGTAGTTATTCTATTTTAGGGTACAGGCTATGTCAATCAAGTCGAACCAATAAGCACAGCTTGTCTATAGTATTATATACACGAGATGAGGTATTGATGCGAGATCAGATAAACAGTAGAAAACAAGTTATATTGCCGGTATTGTTTGGGATTGAGGCCGCTACAAATAGGGAAATACAGAGCCTGAATTTGCCTGAGGGAGAGATTAAAGTCACTGATGGTCAAGTATCCTTTTGTCCGGTGGACGAACAAGAAATTCCTAGATTGGTAGCCCGCTTTAACTATAATTTAAGGACTGCTGAGAGGGTTCTAATAGGCCTTTCTTCTTTTGTGGCGACAAGCTTTGACGAACTTTATGACAAAGTAAGAAAATTACCCTGGGAAGATTGGCTGGATAGAGATTATGCCTTGGCGGTTACAGGTTATTCCTTAAAGTCTAAACTATATGGCGTACCCTCCATGCAATCCGTTATTAAAAAGGCGATTATCGATAGATTGATCAAGGCTAGAAATTTGTTACCACATAGTCATATTGTTGAGGACAAGAATAAAGGGAAATTATTAATTCGTTTCTCAGCAGTCCGGGACATTGTTACAGTCATGTTGGATACAACAGGCGCGGGTTTACACAAAAGGGGATACAGGCCCTTAACCCATAGCGCTCCCCTTAGAGAAACTTTGGCTGCCGCTATTTTAGATTTTCTTTTTTACCTACGCAATCAAAAGCAGGGAGAAATACTATTTGATCCAGTATGTGGATCGGGAACTTTCCTTATTGAGGCCGCCATGTTAGCGACAGGCAAAGCTCCGGGTCTCATGCGCGGTTTTGCCGGCCAACAACTTGGCCTTGTGGGGGCCTCTATTTTTCAAGAGGAAGCTGAATATGCTAGAGCGAAAGAAAAACAAAGCCCGTGTGAAACAATTTGTCTCGGCTCCGATATCTCCCAACAAAGTATAAAAGATGCGAGGATAAACGCCGATAGAGCTGGGGTGGCAAAGTTGGTAAAGTTTCAAACCATGGATTTGAAGCAACTTAAGTCTCAAGAAATCACTCGCCTATCCGCAAACGGTAGAGCTTTAGTGATTGCTAATCCTCCTTACGGGGAACGCATGTCTACAATAGAGGAATCATCTCAAATTAATCGCGAGTTGGGCCGACTTGTACTGGAACAAAATACAGGAATGAATAAAAAAGGAATGCGTTTGGGCGTTATTACTGCCGATAACAATTTCGAATACCAGGTTGGTTTTAGAGCAGATAAGAGAAGAAAATTATACAATGGAATGATATCTTGCCAACTCTACCAATATTTCAAAACTGATAGGCGAGACAAATTAAAAGAGTAGAAATGAATATTCTTTTTCTAAATTCGAGAACTAAAATAAGTTGTAATGATGACTAAGCGAGCTGTCCGCACAGCGTGGACAAATGTATGTTTTTATTTTTGCAATAGTCATTTGAGCTTGTTAAATCAAGCCTTATAGACTGGATAGAAAAAGGGAGCTGTTTTGGAGAAAATATGTACTGAAAGTGAAAACCCTTATTTTTCAAGGCCTACAACAGGTCAAAACGTTGAAATGCTTGTCCTGCAAGTTATACACATAGTTATTAACATTATTAACATTGCTAAACAGAATGTTAATAAAGACATAGCGCAATTATGTTCGCCCAAAACACTCAAAGCCTTGTGTTTACGAAGGCTGTGAGTACTCTGTTTGCATAAAGCTTGTTTGTTGTCAAGATAGAAGTGTACTATGAAAATATTACAGTGAGGGAGCATATTTATGAAAATAGTCTTAGGAAGTGATCATGCGGGATTTGAACTTAAAGAGGCAATAAAATCCTACCTTGAAGAAAAAAATTATGCAGTGATTGACGTTGGAACTGATTCCGGTACTGTTTCTGTGTCGTATGTCGAGTACGGACAACTCGCGGCTGATGAAATTATCGCCAAGCGGGCTGACTTAGGTATCATTGTCTGTGGTTCAGGTATCGGTATATCAATAGCTGCTAATAAAAAAGCAGGTATCAGGGCTGCCCTTTGTACTAATAGTTTTATGGCTGATATGGCCAGGAGGCATAACAATGCTAATTTGCTAGCTTTGGGGGGGCGCGTCTTAGCAAAACAATATGCTTTAACTATTGTTGAGACCTTTCTCAATTCAAAATTTGAAGGGGGCAGACACCAAAAGAGAATTGATAGTTTGGAGGATTTTAGATACTAGTCAGTTGAAAAATAAAACGATTTGTCAGCGAAAGTTAGTCTGCACCGATCTGGGAGTAGTGTTTCTCGATATTTTTCGAGACGTATACCGTCAAGCAAAGTGTTGTTGATTGAACCAAGATCTTCGATGAAGAAATTTTCACCTCTACGGATAATTCTGGCGTGTCTACGACCCACTGCTGGAGAGTCAAGAAATAGATCTACATGTGAGCTATCCCTGCCAATAATAAATTCGTCTACTAAGATAAAAACTCTTAAACCGTCGTCTGCCATATTTGTCCCGGGCAGGCCTTCGCTTAATGTGGCAAGACGATAATTGGGAGTGCGGTTAGGGAGGTTTTCTGTCGGCTCAAGATCCAGTATTTCACTTGCTTGTTTATCCATTTTTATTAAACCAAGCCATTGAGCCCAGCTTTTTATTTTTTCTGAGATAGTATTGGCCTTTTTGCTAGGTTTTTTATTGAGTTTCTTAAGTTGTATTTTTGTCTTTAACTCCGTGGATCTTAATTTGTTATTGACAATTTCCGGCACTCCTCGTCTCATATTGGGTAAATTAATGTTGTTATTGCTTCTTTTTCGACTACTGTTTTTAAAGAGATTTATTATACTGTTATTCTGTTTATTCTTTTCATCAGTAAACTGTTGTAAAGATTCTCTTGCGGCGAATTGCGCTAAGAGACTGTTTTCCTGATTGATTAATTCTTTTAGATATCTGATGAGTTCTGTCCAGCGCTTATCCTGAAAAAGTCTGTCAATTTCTTTGTGCATACTGTCTGACCAGGAGTTTGTTGTAGCCAACCAGGAGATTAAATTGTTCTGAGGTACCGGCAAATGTTTTTCTGTATCCATGTCTATTTTTATATCGGAATTTTCAGGAATGGGTAACGATATAATCAACGGCTCATCAGTATTGTCCTGATCAAAAAAAATTAAATTAGGAGTCAGAAGTCGTAGATCTACTGTTAGCAGATGGTCACAAGCGTTGTAGGCTGCTTTTACTATCCTATATAGATACTTAAGGGCCTGTCCATGGGCAGAGGTTTTTTCTAGTTGTTGAAGAGACAAAAGACCTCTTTTGTTGATAAAAAACTCTAATGTCTGTCCCTGTTTAATCCATAGGGGCAGTATTTGTTTGGGTTTATGGCGGAGCAGACAGAGAGATTGATCTTCATCTAACTGCTCTGAACAAGGGCAGGTAATCCTGATAAATCCTACTGCTGTCTGCTCCATGATACTATTCCTTCAATTTTATAAACTATCGATAATGGAATCACTAAACACACGATCGATTAGTTTGGAAGCGAAGCGACTGATCTGTGTACGGAACAAAAGTACAATCGCTAACATGATGGCAATAATTATCACTACCTCAATGGTACCGAAACCCTTTTCTCCTCTTAATTGCGCCCGTAATCGAGTAGGCGCTTTAAAGATATGTTGTCCTTTGTTCCAAATAGTCGTGAATGTTCTTTTCATACGTACTCCTTTCTCCTGTATATCTACAGGGTCGCAGGCAATTAAGCCTAAATAATTTGAAATGAAGCCAGAGCCGGCACAACAGCTATGGCCAATACGTTTAGAAGCGCCATACCCATCGGTAGGAACAATAGTAGTGATCTTTGTTCTAATTGGCGCCTCAGACCGTTACGGTAAATATGCCATCCCGCTACCGTTTGCATACTCATCAAAGTCAATAGTTCGGCCGAACCCTGCTGGTCATAGCGCGCGGCACAGCGTAAAGCGGCAGAGATTTCAGGAAGCGGACAACGATTAGCTAGACCTCGTACCGCTTGGGACGCTGTGATTCCGCTTTCAAGCGAATTTCTCGCGTGTTCAAGATCGCTGCTAACTTGTCCGGAACCAATAATATTTTTTGTCGCTTTAATAGATAAATCTAGCGCGATCTGTAGAGTGAGGCCGCTTTCCATTAACAGAGATAACATGCTTAAAAAGGATGGATAAATAAGACGATAAGCCTGCTTTTGTTTTTTGGCGCTATTAAACGCGCCCAGGTCCTGTAAAACAGGAAAAATAAATATCGCTAACACTACAACCCACCAGGGTGCCTCTCCGCTGACTAGCAAGATAAAACCGATTAGTAGTCCACAGAGCAGATAAAGAAATTTCTTTTGCAGATACTGTTGCCACAGGTGGTCAGTTGTCTGTTCTGATTCACTTTGTCGGACAATTCTGTTCAGGCGATAACCAAAACTCGCAGGTAGCAGTTTAAGGTAAATAGAGGCTGATTTTTTATAAAATTTCCTTGGAACTTGGTTCTTATTTTTTGGCTTAACTTCAATAGATTTGGTGTTCCTGAGTTGAGGTTTACTCATAATCATCAAGGTCAAACTTATGGTTACCAAAGTGACAATCTGAAATACAAAACCGGATAATTTTATCCAACCGGATGTCGTTGCTATGGATTGCGGATTAATATGTTGCTTGAATAATAGAGCTCCAAAGATCAAGGGTAAGAAACTCATGACTAGAGCTTCAGTAGTTTTTTGGCTATTTTCGGCCTCAACCTCTGCTCTTAAAGCAGTTTCCATATAGATCTGACGATGGCTTTCGCGTAGATATACATCCATCTGCCCCCCATATTGACTTAACCAAGGCAAGATAGCCAAGTCTTGACTTAGTCGGGAACAAGCAAAGGAATGATCTAATTGCAGTAGAGCCGAGGATAGATCTGTCTGAGCCAGTAACTGACGACGCAGAATGTTCAAAAGTTTTACTAATTTACCCCGTCTGCCCATCTGTTCTTTTAGTGCCGACGGAGCGTCTAATAAAGCTCTTTCCAAGGTGTAACCGGACGAGATCTGGCCGGAGAGATAGCCTAGAAACTGTTCTGATTCTTCCCACTTTATTTTGTCACGGCCTGCTTGGATTAGACGTTCAATGGCTTTCCCCGGCATTATCAGACCCAGACAGGTACAAATGAATCTTAGCTTCAGATCGGTTATGAAGATGATAGAGGTTAACCAACTAAAGAATCCCCCTAACAACAGGGCCGGTAAGGCAACAAAAATCCTATCCTTTGTGGAGATTCTGTTTCTACGCATGTGCATGTACCTCCCGCACAGGATTTAATCTGTTACCATCATGGACAAAATGATCTGACAATATGAATTTACCTTCACTATAAGAATTTATGGTTAAGATCCTCTCGACTACGCGTTGTCCGTCGCGTAGTCTGGTCAAATGGACCATAGTGTTTAGAGCAGAGGCTACCAATCGTCTACAAGCTTCCCAGGGTAGACTGGAAGCTGTGAGCAACAGCAGACAAAGTCTTTCCAACATTTCCTCCGGGTTGTTACCATGCCCTGTACACATAGATCCCGGGTGACCTGTCTGCATAGCCTGAATCATGTCATAAGTTTCATTTCCTCTTACTTCGCCGACAATAATTCTGTCGGGTCGTAGCCTCAATGAAGAGCGAATGAGGTCGGTCAAAGACACCGCACCTTGGTCGTCCGGTCCCGGCATTTTCGCTTCTAACCTGACTAAGTTATCTAAAGTGGAAAGCTTTAATTCGCAAGAATCTTCAATTGTTACAACTCTTTCGGACGCGGGGATAAATGCTGATAAGGCATTGAGAAAAGTTGTCTTACCTGTACCGGTTCCTCCTGAGACAAATATATTGCTTCTGGCTTTTACTTTGTGTTCCAGCCATTTTGCCGCGGCAGGACTCAGAGTGTTGTTAGCTACCAGAGCGTTTAGAGAGGGGCTTATACCTGTAAATTTACGTATAGTCATGACCGGTCCATCAGGAGCTACAGGAGGTAAAACAGCGTGAATCCGTGAGCCGTCAGTTAATCTCATATCACGAATCGGATTTTGCTCATTAATAAGACGGTTAGCGCGCCCGAAGTAGCGCGAGATGACGCTGGTTAAATGATCCGTGTCCTCAAATTGTAAGTCTGAATGGTAAAGTTTCCCTTCTTTTTCGTAGTAAACGGATTGAGGACCATTAACCATAATTTCCGTTATTGATTCATCATCTACCAGGCCTTGTAAAATATCTAATCCGCTCATGGAATTAAAGAGATCAGTAATTAGTTGGCGACGTTCATTGAAGGAAAGAGCATTAGCGGCATAATGGCGAGTAATTACCATTGCGATTATCCCTTTTAGTTCTTCAGGAGCAAGCTGGTCCGCGTGAGGTGTTTGCTGAATAACGCGATTAATTAAATCTTTTTTAAGAGCGCGTGTTAATTTCATAATTTCACCTCGTTGAGAAAGCGAAAGTTGACCGAATTGGGCATGGCGGCAAGAAACTTTGACAATTCGCGTCTAGCTATTCTGCCGGCTCCTGTTTCAGACCCTACTGCGTCGATATATAAGATGTCACATAGTTGGGCTAGCCTAATGGTAGTTTCCATTCCCAAGCCAACACAGTCGACTAGCGCGAGCGTAGTATCAGATCGACTATTGACATAATCTTTCAGAGCTAGTAATAATTTGCGTAATAAATGTGGGGGGCATGTAATTAGATCGTCAGCCTGTTGTGAGAGACGAAAAGTATAATAACCCAGTTGGTGCGTATATATATAATGGCCGATCTGTTTAGGAATACCGGTTTCAACTTGATCCAAAGACAATAGTAAATTATTTAACTGAGGTCCTACCGTCTGTTCCTCCAGATCGGGAACCAGGTAAAGAGGCATTATAGGCAGATAAATGGTTTGAATGCCTTGATTTAACAGGGCTTGCAGATAATTTGGCACCCAGCTTTTTCTGATACTTCCATCAAAGCAAAATACTAGAGCCAGTCCGGTATTTTTTCCATCAGGCAATGAACGTTGACGCTTTCTCCATTGTTGTAGTAAATCCTCTATCTTGTTATCAATCTCTGAAATAGCTAATGGAACAGAAAAATCCTGTTCCCAAGTTAAGATAGATGCTTCAGGACTGTTTTTCTGACACGAGAGAAGTTGAGAGGCAGGGCACAGTATTATGTCATAATTTGTTTCTAATTCCCCTTCCGCCAAAAGACTGACCTCATAACGACCCGCCGCTAACCTTTCTACTTGTTCATAGATGCGTTTTTCTTTTTTCTTATTCGGTTCATGGATCAACACTTTTGGCAGCATATGATTATCCTTTCTTGACCTGATTACAGCATAGATATATGTTGATTTTTTATGCGCGAAATCTAGCGACGGATTCCAACAATGGTATCCATAAAGAGACAAACGGTTGTGTTAAATATGTTGAGACAAATATTGACACTAGCGGGTTCGGTCGTTACTAAACCGGCTGTCAGATGTTTGACAGAGGAGTAAAATATGCTAGCATAAATTAAGCTACCTCTTACGGTGGTTAATTTAATAGTCATCTTATCAAGAGAGGCGGAGGGACTGGCCCTGTGAAGCCCGGCAACCGCGGAAAGCAGCGGTGCCAATTCCAGCAGACTCTTATAGTCTGACAGATGAGGTCAATGATACCGGCCTCGTCATGAGGTCTTTTTTATGCGATGACTATAGTCAGGCAGGTATATGATATGAACAGTAGTGAAAAATGGCTATTTACCTCAGAATCAGTAACAGAAGGACATCCTGATAAACTATGCGATCAGGTTACCGATGCTGTATTGGATGCCATTTTAGAACAAGATCCCATGGCCAGAGTAGCTTGCGAAGCAGTTGCTACTACAGGTCTAATTATGGTGATGGGAGAAATTTCAACCAGTGCTTATGTAGATATTTCTCATATTGCGCGCGAAACAGTGCGTGATATTGGCTATACTCGCGAAAAAGGCGGTTTTGATGCCGACAGTTGTGCCGTCGTATTAAGTATTGACGAGCAATCACAAGATATTGCCCAAGGTGTTGATAAAGCTTTGGAATATCGCGAAGGTCAGGAAAGAGATCTTTGCACCGGCGCCGGTGATCAAGGTCTGATGTTTGGTTATGCTAATAGCGATACTCCTGAACTAATGCCGTTGCCGATTACTCTGGCTCATAGATTGACCAGGAAACTGGCCGAAGGTAGAAAGAATTCCTTAGCGGAAATCATTTACCCTGATGGTAAATCACAGGTTACCGTAGCCTATCAAGGAGATAAGCCGGTACATATCGATACTGTTATTATTTCAACTCAACATTCAGAGCAAATAACTCTGGCTGAGTTAAGAGAGATTGTCATAGATGAAATAATAAAACCGTCCTTGCCTTCAGATCTATTGGATGACGATACCAGAATACTTGTCAATCCTACCGGGCGCTTTGTGATTGGCGGTCCGCAAGGTGATACCGGTCTCACCGGACGTAAGATTATTTGTGATACTTATGGCGGTTTTGCTCATCATGGTGGTGGTTCTTTCTCCGGTAAAGATCCGACCAAAGTTGATCGCTCCGCCAGCTATGCCGCTCGACATGTGGCCAAAAACATTGTCGCGGCAGGTTTGGCGCGCAGTTGTGAAATCCAGATCGCTTATGCTATCGGTGTGGCACACCCGGTTTCGATTTTTGTTAACAGTTTCGGTACCGGTTTAGTCGCGGATCATCTTCTGGCCTCATATGTTAACGAAGCCTTTGATCTGAGACCGGACGCTATTATCAGAAGATTTAATCTCAGGCGTCCTATCTATAGACAAATTTCTAATTATGGTCACTTTGGTCGCGAAGATCTGGATCTGCCCTGGGAGAAAATAGACCATGTTGAAAAACTGAAGAGTCTTGCTACTAAAGATCTCTAAATCTATCTGTTAGCTGATAAGTAAGTTAAAGCCATCTCAGGATTTGGGATGGCTTTTGTCGCGCCGAGATGATTATTGTTAGGTGTAAAATACAGAAAACGAGCTAATTATTGTATTATCGAAGTAGAGTTTTCCCAAGAAACCGGTGTCGCGAATAAAGGAAGTGCCTGTTGCATAAATACGAGGACGAAAAAGAAATAACCGGCAAAGTGTCGCGTATTACTTTTGTCAACTCCGAGAACGGTTTTACGGTTCTGGAGGTAGACAGCGAAAAACTTGATTTTGTGGCTGTGGGTGTGATGCCTCCTCTTAAAGTTGGAGATACTGCTACTTTTAAGGGTAAATGGGTGGAACACAAAGATTATGGTCTCCAGTTACGGACGTCAATGGTAGAGTTGAAATTGCCCACAACTAAAGAGGCTATAGAGTCTTATCTGGCTACAGGAGCCGTTAAAGGTATAGGTCCGGTGCTGGCCAAACGTCTGGTGGAGCGTTTTGGCACCGAAACGTTAATAATTTTAGGCGAAGAACCGTCAAAACTGAGTAGTGTCAAAGGAATCTCCACCAAAAAGGCTCAACAATTGGCGAACAACTATAAAGCCGGCCGTGCGTGGCAGGAACTGGCCTTGCTGTTAACTCCTCTGGGCGTGGGCACTTCCCGTGTCCAACGTATTTATCGAGAGCTTGGTGATGACGCGGTAAGTTTGGTTGCCAACAATCCTTATCTGTTAGCAATAAAAATAGATGGTATAGGTTTTGATACTGCCGATAAATTAGCAATTAAACTCGGTTTTGCCGGTGATCATCCGGAGCGGATTCGCGCGGCTATTATGCATGTTCTAAGGCAGACGCTTAATCAAGGGGATACTTGGCTACCGAAAGCTGAAATGTTAGCAAAAGTTAACTATCTGCTGGATGTAAAAATAGAGACAATAAAGAACCATATCTTAAATGACAGCTTCTTTCAGGAGTATACACAATTATTTTCAACCTCTTCTGAAGTCGGTATTTGCTTACAGGCTAATTGGCAGATGGCTAGTTTTGTCGCCGCTAAAATAAAGTCAAAAATAAAGGATAGCCCAGCTAAACTCAGAGAGTTACAAGAACCCCAAATGGCTCTCGGAGCGATTAACTCCGCTGCCGCGTCACTTAGCATTAATCTAGCCGCGGAGCAAATTACAGCGCTCCAAATGGCAATTACTCAGCCCCTTTCTATTCTCACGGGAGGACCGGGGACGGGCAAAACCACTATTGTGAAAGTTCTCGTTTATATCCTCAAGGAATCAGGGGCGAAGATATTATTAGCCGCCCCCACGGGCAGGGCTGCCAGAAGATTGTCTGAAGCCAGCCAAACTGAAGCTAAGACTCTACACAGACTTTTGCAGCTCCAGCCGGTCAAGGAACAGATAGACCAGATGAACAGCTACAAATATCAAGAACCATTGGAGGGTGATTTCCTAATTGTTGATGAGTGTTCTATGCTGGATATCGCGCTTTTCTCCAGCCTGATTGCTTCTATCCCTGCAGGTATGCAAGTTCTGCTAATCGGCGACAATGATCAACTGCCTTCAATAGGAGCAGGACAGGTCTTGCGAGACTTGCTGGAGCAACAGTGGATCCCTCGCACTACCTTGGTTAAAATTTTCCGTCAGGAAGAAGAAAATTTGATTGTTGTCAACGCTCACCGTATTCGTGAGGGCAAAAATGTCATGCTTGACCAGAGCTTGGCCTCATCTTTCCTTCTAGTACTGCAAAGCAATGAAGCTAATATAGCTGCTGCTGTTGTCAAGTTGGTGGGAGATGTTTTGCCGCGTCATTACGGTATCTCCTCTAGTAGTGAAATTCAGGTCTTGACCTCAATGAGGCGAGGGGCGGCCAGTGTGAGAGAACTGAATAAAGCGTTGCAGGAAATTGCTCAAGGCGGTCCTGATTTTGTGGCCGTTCATCGCGCCAATGCCTACGCGGTAGGAGATAAAGTAATTCAGACCAGAAACAACTATGAACTGACTTACCGGATAATTACCGACGGTACCCAAGGACAGGGGATTATGAATGGAGAAATCGGTATAGTGACAGAGTTGAATTTGACTGAAAAGGCAATGACAGTATTGTTTGAAGATGAACGTCTGGTCGAGATAAAAGGAGAAGACTATGAGGATATTGATTTAGCCTACGCCATTACGATTCACAAGAGTCAAGGCTCGGAGTATCCGAATGTCATTTTAGCTATTCCTCACGGTAGTCGATCCTTTTTAACTAGAAATCTTCTCTATACCGGTATCACGAGAGCAAGTCAACGCCTGTTCTTAGTATGTAGTGATTATACATTAAAGCTGATGATACAAAATGAGATCGCTCTTAACAGGCGCACTCTCCTGGCGGGCTTGCTCTGTGATCCGCCCCGGTATCATCCTCTGGCGACTAATGTGGAATAATAGAGAGACAATAATCGGGCGGCTTCTGTTTCCTCCCTGTTGCTATTTATGTTCCGCGCTACTTCCGCGTGACGCCGAGGCTCATCTGCGCTACATTTGTCGGCAGTGCTTGAGTGATTTACCCTTTAATCCTAGTCTTACAAGAAAAATTCCGGCCTTGACCGGTGAGTTAAGGCAGGATAGTGTATCTTTTTGGCATCAGAAACAAGATTTAGACCTATATACGGTATTTTTTTACGAAGGCGTCATTCGTCAGTTGGTGCTTGGTCTTAAGTTTGGCGGTCACGCGGAGTATGCCCGCCTGCTGGGCTCAGTTATGGCCTCGGCACTGGCTGACAAGATGTCAGAGGCGGGACATAGGCCTAACGCTATTGTCCCGGTCCCACTAAGTAATAGTAGACGCCTTCGTCGCGGCTATAATCAAGCTGAGTTGTTGGCGAAATATGTGGGAGTGAGACTAAGATTGGATGTGTTGCCACTAGTAGTGAGAATTCGGGATACCGCCAGACAGAGTGAGCTAAATTCTTTGGCTGAACGACGCGGAAATGTCAGAGGGGCTTTCGCGTTGGCAACGGATGTGGTAAGTGGCGCTCTGCGGGGCAGGGAATTTATTTTGCTTGATGATGTTTTGAGCTCGGGTCATACAATGTTGGCCTGCGCTGAAGTATTACAACGAGCAGGGGCGACTGTGATTTGTTTAGTAGCCGCGTCCGGTAGCAGTCGACGATATTTGACAGAAAGATACCAAGGTTAGTATAATTGGCAAGCTGTAGCTTGCAATTGAGATATAAAAATTTTAACCTATATGCTCTATAAAAAGATAATAATGCAGACGGCTCAGAGCGAAAGGAGGACAGTATGCCTAAAAGAACTTATCAGCCAAAAAAACGGCAGCGAAAAAGAGAGCACGGTTTTCGTAAGAGGATGCTAACAGCCTCAGGTCGCAAAATTCTGGCCAGAAGACGACTGAGAGGAAGGAAAAGACTCTCACACTAAGACCGCAACCAGTGGTCTTTTTTTCCATGAAAAGTAACAAGCCATACCCTACAATAAAAGCTATTCGTGACTTTTCGTTAACTTATCGCAAAGGCAGGGTTATAAGAAGCGAGAGTTTGCTTTTGCATTTTAGGCAACGTGAGGACCAGGGTTTACCACGTGTAGGCTATACAGTAAGTCGTAAAGTGAAATCCGCGGTCGAACGCAACAGACTAAAGCGTCTGATGCGTGAGGCTATGAGATTGCAAAATGAAAAGATCAAAGCGGGCTTGGATATTATTCTGGTAGCAAAGAAGAAAACGACTCCTCCTGATTTTCATAGCCTTCATCAAGAGCTTCATGATATGATAGGCAGAGCCGGGCTTGCAGAGAAGGATAGTAGCAGTGAGCAAAGTCAGCGGGAATGAAGAAATTTTGGGAAATACTAGCTGTAAGCACTGCTCGCGTGGCAGTAGTTGGATTTGCGAGAGATTGATTGGGCTAATCCGTGTCTATCAGAGGGGGCGCCCAATTACAGCTAAAGGACATTGTCGTTTTTCACCTACTTGTTCTCAGTATGCCGTAGATGCGCTCCAACGCTACGGATTATTGCGGGGTATCGCTAAGGCAATTTGGCGGATTCTGCGCTGTAACCCTCTAAGCAAGGGTGGCTACGATCCTGTGCGCTGAACGATGATTTTGGCGCCTTCGGCAAATATATTTTTTGTTACTGTGAATGACAGTGACCCTCTCATTGGAGAGACAATAATTGGTAGACCGGCACGGCTTGTGCCTGAAATATATGGTTAAAGACAGTAAATAATTATGATCGGTGGTACTGGGAATGCTTGATCCACTATACAAATTGTTCGGATTTATTCTGAGCTGGCTCTATTATGTAATTGGCAATTACGGGCTGGTTATTATTTTCTTTACCTTAGCTCTTAACTCTTTGTTGATACCAATGCGACTTAAATCGCAGCGCAATATGATTAAACAGCAGTTTTTGCAGCCGGCTATGAATGATATTCGTCGTCATTACGCCAAGGATCCGCAAAAACAACAGCAGGTGCTGTCGGAGTTCATGAAGCGCAACGGTGTTTCCATGGGATCAGGTTGCATTTCTTCGATTATTCCTTTAATTATCATCTGGCCGATCTGGCGTATTATACGCGCGCCGTTACAGTATGTTGGTCGGGTTTCAGTGGAGAATATCTCAAAGATCGCGGAGTTGTTGGTAAGCAAGGGGCTGCTGGGAGAGGCAGCTATTAAGACAGTCGCGCAAAATGATTTGCCTATTATCAACATTCTGACGAATAATGCCAGCGCTATGGCAGAGTCTGTAAGCAAAGGCTGGTTACGACCTGACCAAATGGTTAACACAACATTCTTGGGAATGGATCTGGGGCGAGTTCCTTCTTACAATCCGTTGAATTGGTTTGGTCCTAATTGGAAAGTTGAGCTTCCTTTAATAATCCTGCCTCTACTGACTATCTTGACGATGATTCTGAATATGCGTTTTTCACGCTTGAATATTCTACGTCCATCTCCTTCTAAAGAGGAGATTGAGAGAGCTAAGAAGAATCCGGCTAAAGCCGGTCAAACTGTTGCCGACCCTACTGAAAAGACGATGAAGTACATGCAGTGGTTTATGCCGATTTTGATGATCTTCACGGTCTTTACCATGCCGTCAGCAATGGGTCTTTACTGGGTAATGTCTAATTTAATTTTTGTTTTGCAGTCCTGGATTAGTTACACGATGTATGTCAAACCGGCCCGGGCTATTCTGTCCGGTGATGTGGTTGATACCGCGTCGTCTACTCCCCCGACAAAAGAGCGGGAATATGCCGGCATAAGTCCGGAAATGCAAAAAAAGAAGAAGCGAGGTAAAGGTCGCAAGTAGCGCCTTCTCGCTAAGGAGGACCATAGATGGGTAAATTTATTGAAAAAACAGGTAAGACAGTTGATCTTGCCGTCTCCGAAGCCCTGTCCGAATTGAACGTAAGCGCAGAAGAAGTAGAGATTGAAATATTGGATGAAGGTGAAAGCGGAGGACTCTTGGGATTTGGTAAGAAGCCCGCTCGTATTCGAGTCTACTATAAACATGATGTCGAGGCAGATACTGAATTATCGGCAGAGACGGAAACTCTTGACACGACGGAACAACTTGATCCTGATACTGCTGAGGTTAATTTATCCGCGGCTGAGGAGGAATCCAATATTGAAAAAGCTGAAAATGCCGCTCTGGATTATCTTCAGGAGGTGCTGGGCGGATTAGGTTTACACGGCCGCATTTCGACCTGGTTGGACGATGACAATAGTTTGCATATAGAAGTCAAGGGAGAAGGTTTAGGTACCGCTATTGGCCGGAGAGGTGAAACCTTGAATGCTATCCAATATTTGACGAATTTGGTTGCTAACACAAATACCTCCGATCATGTACGTGTTCTGGTTGATGTAGCGGGTTACCGCCAACGTCAGAATAAGAAATTGCGTGATCTCGCCCTTCGTTCTGCCGATCGCTGTTTGGATGAGAAGAGGAGAATACGTTTGAAACCGATGAATCCCGCTGAGCGTCGCGAAGTGCATCTGGCCTTGGCTGATTATCAGGGGGTCGCTACTTGGAGTGAGGGTTATGAGCCTGTACGCTATATCGTGATAGCGCCGGAGAATAAGGATAATCCTTCTCCTGAGAAAGAAGATTTCTGGGACGATGACGAAGACTACAACTGATACTATCGCGGCTATTTCTACACCGCCGGGAACAAGTGGCCTGGCGGTTCTGCGTTTATCCGGGGACAACGCGGGTCAGCTTTGCGACCAACTTTTCCGTCCCTTTCCAATTACGCCACTGCAGCCTTCCGCTATGTCTGGCTATACTATCGCTGTGGGGAATTGGGCCGATCTGGATGAAGTAGTGCTCAGTTGTTTTCGAGCCCCGCATTCGTTTACCGGCGAAGATGTCTATGAGATCTGTTGCCATGGCGGTACGGCGGTCAAACAAGCAATTCTGGAGAGCTTGATAGACGCGGGGGCGCGTTTGGCCGAGCCGGGTGAGTTTAGCAAGCGAGCTTTTATCAACGGTAAGATGGATCTCTCACAGGCTGAGGCGGTGATGGATATGATCAGCGCCGAGGCTTCAAGGCAGGTTCAAGCAGCCTACAATCAACTGAAAGGGCAACTGTCCGGAAAGATAAGAGATAGATCAGATGCTCTCTATGGGCTGATGGCCAGAGTGGAAATGATACTTGAATTTCCCGAGTTGGAGGAAACCCCTCCCGCCTTAGAACAGTTAGCCGCGGATGTAGCGGCTGAAAGCAGCAGAGTCGGTCAGTTGGCTCTAGGTTATGGCCGTGGCAAAGTGGTGCGTGAAGGATTAAGAGTAACTATCGCGGGGAGGCCGAATGCCGGAAAATCTACTTTGCTCAACAGTTTGATTGGAGAGGATAAGGCGATAGTTACTTCTATTCCCGGTACGACGAGAGATCTGGTTGAAGCTCGTCTAATAGTCGATGGTTATCTGGTGATCCTTACGGACACAGCAGGCCTGGCTACTGACACCGCTGATATTGTTGAGCTGGAAGGCGTACGGCGTGCCCGCCTGGCTCATGCTGATGCTGATTTGCTGTTTTGGATGATTTCTCCACCTCTTGCCGCCAAGGCAGAAAGGGAGCAGGAACTGTTAGAAATCAGGAGCATATTGGCCTCCGGCAAAGACCTGGTAATAATTCTGGGCAAGGATGACCAAGGTGAGTCGGACACTATTGAGCAAGAACTACAAAAATATTTGCCCGCTGTTGAGATTATCAGATTTTCCCATAGATCTCCGGCAAGTGTTGAGCAAATACGCTCTAAAATTGGCGAGTATTTGCGCAGATTGGAAGAGCAATATGATCAGGAAACCCTGATTACACATGAGCGGCATAGAAATCTACTGGAGAATACAGAGACACAGCTTAAAACAGCGGCTGAAGAAATCAGATCCGGCCTGACATTGGACCTGGTAGCCGCCAGGTTGAGGCAGGCGGCGGAATATCTGGCCGCCATGACAGGCGATAGCGTTGACGCCGCTGTAATTGATACTTTATTCTCCCGTTTTAATGCCGCTTCTAAAGATGCCATATAAATTATTTACCTACGCAAAAACGGGAGAATAAAGTATCAATTACAGCGGCGTCAACGCTATCGCCTGTCATGGCGGCCAGATATTCCGCCGCCTGCCTCAACCT
>DUNL01000117.1 GCA_012839385.1 Clostridiaceae bacterium | reverse complement strand
TCACTTGCACCAACACACGCCAACTCAAACCAATCACCTGCACCAACACGCACAGCACATAAAACAGCCGCAGAAAGAGCCAAAGCAAAGCTAAAATCCGATCACAGCTACTACTGTAAACAACTTTTGAAAATCCAAACTAAAAATTCAGGACTACAGCCTTTTAAAATGAATTCGTCGCAATTAAAAGTTGACAAACTGGTTGCAGAGCTGGAAGCACAAGGTAAGCCGGTAAGGCTGATCATCCTTAAAGCCCGTCAAATCGGTTTTTCGACCTGGGCGCAATCTAAAATTTTCAAAAAATGTTCTTCAACCCTAAATTACAACGCGAAAACCGTTGCCCACTTAGGAGATGCAACAAGCAATCTTTTCGAGATGTCAAAACGATTTTACGAGCACTTGCCGGAGCAGGTTGTGTTTCCTGACGGCTCAATCCTTAACCCCAAACCAAAAACGAGATATTCAAGCAAGCAAGAACTTGTTTTTGATAACCTAGATTCATCTATGCGACTTTTAACAGCCGAGTCAAAAGAGGCAAGCCGAAGCGGAACAAGTCAAGCCTTGCATTGTTCCGAGGTTGCCTTCTGGAAAAATCCCGAAGCTAACATGACGGCGCTTTTACAAACACTCCCCAACTTGCCGGGTACTTTTGCAGTGATCGAAAGCACAGCAAACGGCGTGGGGGGTTATTTTTATAATTTATGGCAAAAAGCAAAGGCAGGCGAATCTGGCTGGATCCCCGTTTTTGTTGCATGGTGGGAGCACGAAGAGTACACCTTGAAATTCAAATCACAAAAAGAACGCGCGGAATTTGCAAAAACCTTAACCGAAGAAGAAAAACAACTTATAGAGCTTTACGACTTAACGCTTGAGCAACTCAACTGGCGCAGAGATACGATCAAAACATCACTGGCCGGTGACGTTGATAAATTTCGCCAAGAATATCCGGCAGATGATGCGGAGGCTTTTTTAACTTCCGGCAGGCCATACTTCGAGCAAAAGACGCTACAAGAACAGAAATCTTTTGTATCGGATGGCATAAAAGGGAGTATCGAGCTTATCGAAGGCACGTACCGCACCACGGAAGAAGGCGCTTTCAAAGTTTCAAGAAAAACGAAAGCAAAATTTATCCCTGATGAAAGCGGGTATATAGAATTATTCGGCTACCCCGGCAAGTACGGGGCTTATTGTATTGGCGCAGATGTAGCGGAAGGACTGGCAACAGGTGATTATTCCGCCGGCGTTGTCTTAGACCGTGACACAGGGCAACAAGTAGCAGAGTGGCATGGTCACATAGATCCTGATCTTTTCGGCCAAGAACTTGTAAAGCTTGCAATTTACTTTAATCAATCTTGGATAGCCCCCGAAGTAAACAATCATGGGATCAGTACGGTTAAAGCAATCGAGCGCACTGGTTACCGCAGACTATACAGACGCCAATCATCTCCTGAGCTGATGGATGTAGAAATTAAAGACACAGATCGCTTAGGCTGGCGAACGGATAAGCTTACAAGACCGGTTATGCTTAATGATTTGAAACAAGCTTTAAGAGAGCAAAGTTTTTTAGTATCTAGCAAAACACTACTAAGCGAGCTACAAACTTTTGTTATTGATCCCAAGGGTAAACCGCAGGCACAAATAGGAGCACATGACGATCTGGTCATGGCTTCCGGAATTGCACTTCAAGCACACGCACACACTCCCGTTTCGAGACCAATTTCCGAAGCAGAGCTTAGCCGCAGGCGCAAAAGCAGAGCGGAGCGCATGAAGCCAAAAGTTTCCAAGGTTACTGGCTGGTAAGTAAAGCCGCGGCAAAACTAGCAGATACATCAAAGCTTTTAAAAGTTTAATTAAAAAAGGATCAAAAGAAAAGGTTTAAAATAAGGGGGTTATAAAATGATGGATTCAATAAGGGGTTTATTACAGGGCGCAGGCGATCCTTTTGATAATGATCCGCTTGCAATTGGTGGAGCATTACCCCAAGAGGGACCTGTGGATCCAAGGAAAGCAGAAAAGGAACCCTTTCAATCAAAATTAGACGGATACCCCGAAGAATTTATTATAAGAGATAAACAAGAAGTATTAACGGAGCTACTAAGCAGATTTGAGAGTGCTGATGATTATAGAAAGCCATACGAAGAAGTTGCACTTAGGAATTTCAGCCTTTACAGAACCCAAAGACGTGAAGCGATAGAGGGAAGATCCAATTTGCACATCCCACGAATGTATGAACAAATAGACACTTTAAGATCTAGAATTTATAAATCTGTATTTTCTCAAAGACCTTATATAAATTTCATTCCAAAAGTTAAAGCAACAACCACCTTAGAGGATTACGAAGATTCAACCCGCAAGGCTGATATAGCTTCGGCGCTTGTAGATATGCAGTTAGAGAATACAGGGATCAGAGTTAAGGGTTATGACTTTATCACATCTTACCTATTAGCCCCAATAGCGATTTTGGGAGTAGGATGGCGCTATGATGAAAAGTTAGTAAAGAGAAAACAAACCAAAACCGAACTGATACTTGATCCCTTTGGCCATGTTATGGTTGATGAAACGGGTAGCCCCGTAATACAAACCAGAGTTGAGGTAGCGGAGCAACGGGAAGTTGCTATGGATGATAATGAAGTGATAAACATAAACTTCTTTGATTTTTGGTTAGATCCAAAAGGTGAATGCCTTGATACCAGTCGCTACGTATTCCACAGAGAATGGCTGACCAGAGAAGACATTGAAGAAAAGCTTATTGTTATGACAGCGGCGCACGAAGGGGAAGGACAAGCCTTTTCAGTTGACTGGGATAAAGTTGGAAGTTCGGACGGCTTAGAAGAGGGCAGGGAAGCAAGCCGTGACGAAGTGGGCTTATCAGGCGAGGATGATGACGAGAAAGATCAAAGACTTAGGATGTATGAGGTCTTAAACTACTGGGAAGACGAAAGGTATTCCATGATTATTAACCGCAAGGAACTTGCTTACGATGGTCCCAATCCTTATTGGCGTCATTCTTCAAAACCTTTTTCGATAGCGACATATGAGCCAATTCCGAACGAAGTATACGGAATGAGTGCGGCTGAAATAGTTTCAGATCTACAAGAGGAGATCAACACTCACCGAAACCAAAGAATTGATAATGTGGCTTTGGCTTTAAATAAAATGTATAGCATTTTAAGAGATGCGGACGTTGATGAATCGGAACTGGTGAGCAGACCGGGTGGAGTTGTAAGGGTTGATGATCATGACGATATACGAGAGCTTAGGACGACAGACGTAACTTCAAGCAGTTACACCGAAGAGCAGATCGTGAAGATGGATATGGAAAACACATTAGGAGTTCCCAGTGTTGTTCGCGGCGTGGACAGCACCAGGCAAGAAACAGCAACGGAAATTGTCACAAAGTCTTCTAATGCCGGAATACGTTTTGACGTTAAAATAATGCTTTTTGAAGCCATGGGTTTAACTAGGCTGGCAAAGCTTATGGATATGAACAATCAACAGTTTATTGATGATGATCGCTTAATTCGCTTAGTCGGCGAGGAAGGCATTGAGGATTGGCGGTTAGTCGGACCTGATGAAATAGTTGGAGAATTTGACTACAGACCTGCAGGGCCTTCTGTCGATCCTGCCGCAAACAAAGAACTTAGACGTAATCAGTTAATTCAAGTTTACGAGCTTGCCATGAGAACGCAAAACCCTTACTTTAACATTTACGAGCTATCCAAAGAGCTACTCGAATCTTTTGATCTTAGAAATACGGATAAGCTTTTAAATAGTAAAGAAGAAGTTGAACAAGAGCAAATGGAAGCTATGCTTAAGCAACAAATGATGCAAGAGCAAATGGCGGCTCAACAAGCACAGCAAGGGCAAGGACTACCTCCCGAAGCTATGGTGGGACAAGTACCCGGAGGCTTGAGCGAGCAGGCTATGGCGCAGGCTTTAATGGACGCTTCGAGATAGATTAAAGCTAATTAAGTTGAATTAAATACTGTAAGCTGTTTTTTTTGATTCT
>DUNL01000160.1 GCA_012839385.1 Clostridiaceae bacterium | reverse complement strand
GCCATCAGGTGAAAAGGAACAGCCTTCCCCTGTGTCGGGCAGTGCTGAAAGGTCTGGGAGTTTTGTAAAGCCATTCGTTACATCATAGATTGTGATGCGGGGAGAGACGCTGTGTGCTACAGCTAAATACTTGCCATCAGGTGAAAAGGAACAGCCATATCCTGTGCCGGGCAGTGCTGAAAGGTCTGGGAGTTTTGTAAAGCCATTCTCCACATCATAGATTGTGATGTAGGGAGAGTCGCTGTGTCCTACAGCTAAATACTTGCTATCAGGTGAAAAGGAACACCCATTCCCTTCGCCGGGTAGTGCTGAAAGGGCTGGGAGCTTTTCATTCGGAGCAACGTCCGCATAAACTGTAGTTCCAGCACTACTAGAAGCTAGTGTAGTTCCACCTAATGCCGTATCACTTGGTGTTGGCGGGGTGTCGTCTGTCCCCAACAAGCAGGTATTCATTGTGCTTGCGCTCAGCAAGATCACATTTTGGGTAAACCATCTGTCCAAAAAACTGTCGAGCAAAAGGTTGTCCTGTTCAAAAATCTCTTTTTGCCCTGTTCTTGTATCAGTCAAAGTTGCTTTAATCTTTCCTTTTACTCCCACCTTAACTGGTATTTGCATTAGCTTTCAACCTCCACCCAAAGTATTGAATTCACACTAGCTAAGACGTTAGCCCGATCTTTCAAACTTCTATCCTCATAATGAATCTGAATCCACTCAATATCTACATCAGCAATTGGAGAAATAGGTTGCTCAACTATCTGCCCATCAAAGGGAAACTCATAAATCTTCACAGGCAAAATCAGATCATCGCCTTCGGGGATAGTCAACTTTCCAGTAGTTACTTCCGCATAATCGGGGTGCGAAATCTCAAATTCATAGGTTTCATTTGCCTGTAATTCATAGAACGGGGCTAAACCTTCTTGGTTTGTTTGCTGGACTTGTCCTGCTATTTTGACTTCTGCGTTTGTTATAAATTCATACACCTTTTCCGTTTCTGGGTATGATATCAAAATATCTTCAAACACCTTTGTTCCTGTCCCATTCCACGCCCCTATCCCCGCAAAGCCTTCTGTAAATTCATCATCTAAGACTTCTATCATCCAATCTGGCTCTGACTCTCCGTCTAACCAAACCTTTGCCTTGATCTGATTCTCCTTAACCTTAAACCTTATCCAATATGATGTATTAGCATTCCAGTTATAATCAATTTGTTGGAAAGTGGTGTTGGCTCCATTAACATACTTCCTAACTTGAAAATGTGTTCCTGAAAGCAAATCTGCGTAATAGCCATTTTCATTTCCAACTTCCCCGCCAGACCTTAAAAAGAGTCTAAATTGATTCCCACTCGTAGAAGTACTCTTGCATTTAGCAAGAATTTCTCCGTCATTAAATACTCCTATGGATTCATTTATTATATTTCTAGGCAAATTACTAGAAGGGCCTGTCATAGTGACAGTTGTCCCTGAAACCGTGAAGTTTGTCAAATTCCACAATGAAACCCAAGAATCATTCGGAGTATTATAAGCGATGTCACCAGTTTCGCAAATTTCCCAGTTTGAATACACCAACACATAAATGGGTTTAAGCATTAACTCCCACTCGATCCCCACATTCGCAACAGGTGTAAGCGGGGTATCTGCAACTGTTTCGGTTATATATTCTGTTCCCTGCCAAAACAAATCTATGTCAGCTATGGGTAATAAAACCTCGTTTGTATCGGGTTTGTCAAATGTAAAAGATCTAATCAAATGTTGGCCCTTGAATGTCTCGGAAAGCTCAAAAAATCCTTTAGCACCTTGTCCAAGAAGAGAATGGGAAAAAGAGTATGATAAAGTAATACCATAGGGCAGGCTTAAAAAGATAGCCTCACCATCAACATCTGTTACTTTTTGCCGACCCGCAAAGTCAACGATTGCACCCTCTAAAGGCGTTCCTCTATGTAAAACCTTAAAGGTCAGACCTACGGTAAATACATCGCCTTTTTCTGTCAAACTATATCTAGGGGGTTCAATGTTATCCCCGTAAAATAAAGCGTGTTGATACTTCATGTGATAGGGGGGATTGACAGGAAACAACGGAATTCTAAACCCAACAGGTAAATCACCTTCAACTGCATCTATAAAAAGTGTATCAGATACAAAGTTATCTCCGCTACGGCGGTAATAAATCTCACCTTCAGGTGTTTGATAGAAAAGAAATAACTCATTATGAAAGTTTCTAGCCAAAAGAGGATGTTCACCATCGGCAATCTTTTTTATCCCATCACCGGAATAGGGCGGTTGATAGAGCCAAATTTCTTTCTGCTCCGCCCCGGCGGGTAAAAACTCACAAGCAATTAAATGCCTATCTTCTTCATCGAAAGTAATAGTCGGGTTTGTACTCCCGGAAGGAACGTATAAAATCCGTTCATGAAAAACCCAATCATTTAGTTCAAGGTTCGGTGAGGCGAGCCAAATGTCTCCATCGTTAGCACGGTAAACAACCCATATTTGTCCGCCAGAATCTTCGGCAATATCGAATTGGTCGGGGACAGCAAGTGCATGTTCTTTTGTAATCAGCGCAATCAGTTCTTCTTCTTCAAACTGTTGCTTTGTCTGTTCTAGATACTCCCAATACTTCCATTCGTCAAAATCAAAACCTTCCCCTTTTTTACCGTCCCAATCTAACCTTTTCACAGGCTCACCCCCCACCTGTTTATTTTTCCTTTCACACTTCACGCCGTCAGATGGTGGTGTTTTGCCACGATATCACCTTCCGATAAAGAATAATAAGAAACCGACTAAACCTCCGGCGCATGTCGCAACAAAGTCTAACACTTCCGGGGTTCCTCTTT
>DUNL01000203.1 GCA_012839385.1 Clostridiaceae bacterium | reverse complement strand
TTCTGGCTCGCAAGCATTAAACGCCCCAAACATCTCCCCTGCCCGATCGATGCCATAGATAATCCGCTCAACATTGATCTGAAATGATCGAATGGCAAACACAGTATAGGTAGCGACTATAAGAATCAAGCATACGCGTGCAAGAGGAGACTTGATCACTGGAGGTTTAGACCAACACTTCCCTCCATCTGCCAGAGATGACTCCATTATCGGTTCACCTCTTCATCGGATTCTTCGCCTGATTCTGCTCCAAGATTGACCAAGCTTCCTTCCCAATCCTCTTCCCCGTAAATGATGGTTAGGCCGTTAGCATCCAACCTACCTGCAGGTTGGTCATATACTATTAGGCCATCCTTAAGACCGACTACCCGCTGAGTAAACATCTCTGCAAAATTGACTTCATGAATATTGATAATAGCAGCCAACTTGCGTTCCTCTACTAATTCCACTATCAGACGCATAATCTGCCTTCCCGTCTTCGGGTCCAGGCTTGCAGTAGGTTCATCTATGAGCAGAAGGTCAGGACTCTGGAGTAAGGCACGACAAATACCGACTCGCTGCCTCTGCCCACCAGAGAGCTGATCCGCTCTCGTATTCACAAATTCTAATAATCCTACCCGTTCCAGTAGGGACAACGCTTCCTCCACATCCTTGGCGGGAAATCTCCGTCGCGCACTTGCCCAGAACCCCACATAACCTAACCTACCTGAAAGCACGTTTTCCATCACACTCAGGCGTTCTACCAAGGCATATTCTTGAAATATCATGCCGATTTTCTTTCTAGTTGATCGTAAGTCCTTAGCTCCCAATTTACAGACATCTATACCGTGAAAGAGGATCTCACCACTTGTCGGGTCGATCAGGCGATTAATACACCTAATCAGAGTGCTTTTGCCTGCTCCTGACGGCCCAATTAGGGCGACTATTTCCCCCTCTCTAACCCTGAGATCGACGCCTTTCAAAGCAAAGGGACCCGAGCCGTATCTTTTCTTTAGCTGTCTGATATCTAACACTGCTTCACTCCTTCCCAACTCTGCCAGTCCAGGTTTTTTAATGTCTCATAGCTCTTGATTAGGTCCACATAATTTTTCGTTTCTATATTCAAGGGAAATTGCCACTCTTCCGTGAGATAGTGCTCGAAGAAGCTCTTGAAATCAATAGTCCCCTTGAAGATCGGTAAATGTTGATCCCCAAGTTGGTTATTATCATGTAGATGAGTCCCGATAATGTTTTCGATACCAAGGGCCCGGACAAAATCCACGATATGGATCCCAGTAGAATGACCATGGCCCGAGTCATAGGTGATAAAAAAAGCATCCCCCAATGCCTCACGGCATTCTTGGAAGTCCTGGGGGGTAATGGGAAATCGGACCTTGAATGTAGAGAAATCATGGAAGTTTTCTAATGCTATTTTGACTCCGTATTGACTACCTTCTGCAATCAACCAGCGCAACTCGTTGATTGTTCTGGCCTTCAGAGCATTGTACTGCCCCTCACTGACTAGTTGTTTTACGGTAACGCGGTTGGGTTGGCCCATGGTCTGGGCAACCAATGGTTGGTGATCAATCTCAAAAAAGCCACCATGGACTGTGAGGTATCGGGCACCGATTTCGCTGGCAAACTGCAGAGATCTCCGCATCTGCTCCCTGGTGTTTAGCTGAACCTGCTCATCTGGGTCCCCTAAACTCACGCCATCATCGTAAGGGGCATGAACAGACAGGCCGATCCGGTGCTTATTCGCTTTCTCCTTGATTTGCTGGGCGAGTCTGCCCCGAAGACTAAATCTCCGATCCAGTACCACCTCATACTTCAGCTCCACAAAACTGACTCCCATATCACAACCCATTGTAAGAAACTCCAATGCATTTGGGAAACAGTGTTTGTCTTGGACGATCCCAAGGGGCAATGCCCTATTCATGCGAACCAAAGAATCTTCTCTCCTCTGCCACAAGATGCTACATATTGTGTTCCATCATCTGCAGCATCTGCTGTGCTAGAATCCATTTCACCAATTACCCCTTTTTCCTGCAAATCATTTTTATGTTATCTCGCAAAAAGGGATTGTGAGACTCGTATCCTACTCCGTGCCTATCTCAATGGCGACTCCCTTGACCTATTCGCAACGCAACCATTGTGGCTAGCAAATCTAAAGTGAGGGCCTGGATGACCCGGGCCAGGCCAATCTCGGATTCCTGCTGGACAGGACCATAGATCAATTTGATATCACTGATCTTGGCCAATGGTGATTTGACTCTACTCGTGCAAGCAATCGTCGTGCAACCTGTACCCGCCGCTAGTGCCAGGCTTTCCCAGGTTTCTCTGGTAGTTCCACTATGGGATACGGCCAGCGCCACATCTCCCTCTTTGAGTAGCAGGGCTGATGTTTGCATACCATTATAATCTAGATAACAGATGGCATTCAGGCCCAGCTTCATAAACTTCAAGGCTGTGGATGCCGCCAAATACATGCTGCCTCCATTACCGATCAGGACGATCTTGCCGGCTTCCAGGATGACTTCTATGGCTTCTTCTAGGTGATCAGAGGCAATCGAAGTCAGAGCTTGCGTACTTGCTTCCATGGTTCTTCCGAGAAATTTCTCCATTATCTCGGCAGTTGAATCCGAAGCAGACATCTCCTTCAAGGCTACCCTGTGATAGCGCATCTTCTGCCACCCGAGAATATCGGGAATCAAAGATGTCCTCAGTTCCGGAAACCCCGTGAATCCACAGGTCTTGGCAAATCTAGTAAGCGTAGCTTCACTCACCTTGCATTTTTGTGCAACCTCGGAAATTGTCAATCGATGAAAATCTCTCAGGTTATTGATTATGTAATCAGCTACATTTTTCTCAGCAGGGGTCAAGTCCGGATATAATAGCTTGATCCGATTTAAAGAGCCCGCTAGCTCCGGTCGAATATCGTACACCTCTATCACCTTAGTCGTTATTTTGGCATTTCTAGTAGATATTTCCTCAAAGATGGCGAAAACCCTTTTCATTGGAACAACTTTTTCATTTTCAAAAAGGGAAAATAGAAAGGCTTTGGTGAGACCATGTTCCTTCGCAAAGGGCGCCCTCATCATGGGGCAAACCATGATGAAGGGGAGCCCTAGCTTGATTCATTATTCATCACATAGTATCAATATCTGCCTGTACTTTGGTATTTCCTCCTCAAGCACTCTTTGCACTTGCTTGATCTTCCACTCGAGATGCGCCCTATCTGTCATATACTCCATACTAGGCTCCCAGCCAAGCCTGGAATCCGCCTCTACTAGGGGAATGGTCGCTCTTGCATTTTCAATCTCGTCCTCGGCAATCGAAACCATCTCATCTAGCATCTTGCCTGCTTTGCTTGGGTCTGATTCGACTTGAAGCCCCCTCCTCAACTTCCACCATTTCTTAACATTGATTGTGGTTTTCGCCGAATTGAGGATAAACTCGCCCAACCCCAGCATTCGAAGGCCTTCTGCTTTTTTCTCTTGCGGCAGTTCGCGCACAGCTTGCTCCAGAGATTCAATACCCTTGCTCCATAGACCGACAAACTCATGGAAGGATTCTATCTCCACCCTGAGTCTGGATGCTCCCGGCGACTGCAAAACATGCTCGTGGAAGAAATAGTTGGGTAACACAATCCTATTTCCGAAGTGAGCGTATTCCACAGTTGGTAGATTTACACTTGGCACAAAAGGGTCTTGCCAGAACAGCAACGGA
>DUNL01000232.1 GCA_012839385.1 Clostridiaceae bacterium | reverse complement strand
TGAGCAATGTAGATTTGCCTGCCCCATTGCTTCCAATGATGGTGATGAAATCGCCTGGCTCCACATGCAAATCAACATTATCTAGAGCAATCTTACCCATGCCGTTCCCGCCGTTAAATACCTTACGGAGTTGGGATACCCGTAACACGATTCCTCCCCCTCCCGAGCTTCTCGCAGATGCTCCTCCAGCTAGGCCCCGAAAGAGCCAATATCACCAGTACTGCGGTAATCAGCTTCAAGTCAGTGGGAGCCAACCCGAGGCGCAAAGCAGCAAAAATAGCTGTCCTATATACCACAGAACCCACAATGACTGCGGTAGTAGCCCATCCCAAGCCATCGAAGCGCACTAGGGCTTGGCCAACAATTACCGATGCAAGGCCAGCCACCACCGTCCCGAGACCCATTCCCACGTCAGCAAACCCTTGGTATTGTGCAACCAAGGCCCCCGACAAAGCTACCAACCCATTGGAGAGTCCCAGGCCTAAGAGCTTCATGGTATCAGTGTCCACCCCACAGCTACGAATCATCTGCTCATTGTCTCCCGTTGCCCTTAAGGCGAAGCCCAGTTCCGTTTTGAGGAAAGCATCCAGGCAAATTTTTGCCAGCATCAGCACCATAACAAACAAGACCCAAGGAGCCAATCCCCTATCACCAAACCAGCTCACCAAAGTACGTTTCCTTAGTAGGGGGATATTAGCCCTTCCCATGATCCTCAGATTCACTGAATACAGGGCCGTCATGGTGAGAATACCCGAAAGAAGGCCAGAGATCTTAAGTTTGGTGTTCAGAAAACCTGTAGCCAGTCCCGCTAGCATTCCTGCGAAGGCAGCCAGACAAGTCCCCCACAAAGGACTCCCTCCGTTGGCAATCACTGTTGCTGCAACAGCGCCGCCCAGAGGAAAGCTACCATCCACAGTCAGATCAGCAAAATTTAAAATGCGGTAGGTTATGTAGACACCCAACGCCATGATTCCGTAGACCAACCCTTGCTCTAAGGTTCCCACAAGTGCAGACCACAACATGACAATTACTCCAATCCATCTGTTAAGTGATGCTACTCAATGACCACATCGGCTCTATCGACAAGCTCCGAAGGGAGATTGACTCCCATGCGCTCGGCTGCACCTAGATTAAGTACTAGCGATACCTCGTCAAGATATTGAATGGGCATAGCAGCAGGATCCTTGCCATCCTCTAAGATTTCCAGAGCCATCCTGCCGGTCTGGCGACCTAGCTGATAATAATCTATGCTGACGGTGGCCAAGCCTCCTCTGGCAACAGAATCAGTTTCACCGACCATAAGGGGCAGCTTGGCAGATTCTGCCACCATAATCACAGACTCCATGGCTGATACCACAGTATTGTCTGTGGGTACGTAGATGGCGTCTACTCGCCCAATTAGGGCTTGAGCCGATTGATACACACTACTACTATTGCTAACTGGTGCCTCAACCAATACCAACTGAAGATCCTTGGCAGCTGCCTTGGCTATATCTAACTGAACTAGGGAATTGGCCTCACCGGGGTTATACAAGACTCCTACGCGCTTGGTGTTCGGCTGAATGTCCTTCAGAAGCTCAAGCTGCTGTTGCACCGGTGTCAGATCCGATGTACCCGTAACATTAGTCCCTGGCCTTTCTATGCTTTCCACCAGTTCCGCTGCCACAGGATCAGTAACAGCAGTAACCACGATAGGAATCTTGCTAGTCACATTGGCAGTAGCTTGCGCAGTTGGCGTGGCGATTGCTAGGATCAAATCAACGGAAGCGTTGACAAATTTCTCAGCAATGGCTTGAGCCGTAGCAAAATCTCCCTGGGCGTTCTGGAAATCATAGATCACTTTGGCCCCATGGTAACCTTGGGCCGCAAATTCATCGACGAAACCTCGCCTAGCGGCATCGAG
>DUNL01000228.1 GCA_012839385.1 Clostridiaceae bacterium | reverse complement strand
GTTGGCTACATATGCCGCACGTTGTATTGAAAATACAATTCCCTCGTTGTGGAAACATTATTTTTTCTCCATTGGTGGTTGCAGCTTTTTTCCGGGGGTTCCTCCGAATAAAAATATTTCTGCATTTTTACCATCCCAAGTAACCTTTTCTACAATACTTTTAATAAAAGTACGCTTTGCCTCTACATCAACAAGCTCTAAATTTTCAGCAAAAGAAGAAAGCATATTTTTTATTATGTCTAAACGTTCATCTTTTTGCTCGTTAGCCTCTTTCGATTCTTGCAGTTTTAACAGCTTGTCTTTCATGGTAGCGGTCTGCTTGTCTAGTTCTTCGATACGCTTAATTATGTACTTAGCAGCGTCAGATTCTTGTTCTTGAGAAAGAAAAGAGACAAGGTTATTGATTGCTAATTCATTATCTCTAATTCCATCTTTCAGCATCATAATTTCTTTTTCAATAGAGTTTTGGGTGGTTTGTATGGTGATTTTATCGCCTTGTATAGTCTTGCTTAAAGTAGACTTAGGTAAAGACAAGTTCTTTAATTCTTCAATGATTGCTTTGTCAAGCTTGTTGCCATGAGCATTTTTTATAGCACATTTAGTTCTTTTGCTCCGTTCTTTTAATTCGCACATATAGTAGTAAACAAAAACTCCGTCTTTATTTTTTCTGCCACTTCTGGGTCTCATGTAGCTGCCACAGTCTTTGCACTTTAGAACGCCGGAAAGCAAACAAGTGGTATTTCTTACTTTTCGGAAAGACTTAGATTTATTCCGGAGCAATAATTTTTGTACCTTAATCCACTTATCACTTGAGACGGTTCCTTTATGAGCGCCTACAGCAACAATCCATTCAGAGACATCTCTAGTTTTGACTGCAGAAAAATTTTCGCCTTGTTCTGTTTTATTGTATGCCATTATTCCGAATTCCCCATTAAACTTCTCTTTTTCGCAATAAATTTCGCATCCCATTTCAATTAGGAAGTCATAAGTTTTTTCATCAGCAACTGCATAAACAGGGTTACTAAGTATAAGACGAAGGGAATATCTTTTGTAGTCCACACCATTTTTAGTCTTAAGGTTATTAATTGTGCAGAATTGTTCCAGCTTAGTAAGAGATTTTAATTCAAGGAACTTGTCAAAGATTAACTGTACCATTTTAAGCTCTTCTTTAATCGGAGTAAGTTTAAACATTGTTTTTTCTTTTCCCGCTTCATTCAGATAGGTAACTGGTTCGCTTTCAAAACCGGTAGGAGTTACACCACCTAACCAACGTCCGGTCTTAGCAAGTTCTATCATGTTGTCTCGGATCCGCTCCGCGGCAGTCTCTCTTTCTAGCTGTGCAAAAACGGAAGCAATATACATCATAGCTCTACCCATAGGGGTTGAGGTATCAAATTGTTCTCGGATAGAAACAAATTCTATATTGTATTTTTGTAACTCTTCCATAGTTGCAGCAAAATCTACTACACTACGGCTTAAACGGTCTAGGCGGTAACAGATTAATACATCAAACTTTTTTGTTTTCGCATCCAGCATCATCCTTTGGAAGTCCGGTCTGTCTGTTGAGCCTCCGGAAAATCCTTCATCCTCATAAATAAGTATGTCTTTTTCTTCATCGTCAAAGTGTGCTTTTGCGTACTCCTTAGCTATTTCAACTTGGTTTTCTACCGATTCACCTTTTCCGGTGAATTTACTTTTTCTCGAATAAATAGCTATTTTCATTCTGAAGCCTCCTTCTTTACCTTAATAAATTTGATTAAATCAATAAGCGTAAGTAAGATGATAAAGGGTATGTGCATATGCAGCGGATTAACAAAAGGGTCAAGAGAGAAAAACAAAAAAGTGATTAGAATTGCAATAGCAAATGTCACTAGAAGAGAGAGTAAGCTTTTTATTTTATTGTATATAAGCCATTTAAGAACACTATAAACAAACAACGCATATAAAAAACTTCCCGTTATTCCGCCTAATATTTCTGG
>DUNL01000258.1 GCA_012839385.1 Clostridiaceae bacterium | reverse complement strand
GCAATATTTTTAGGACCGATTGTTGGATTTGCATTTTGCCGATAAATCCCGGTTGGTTAGACACTTCTAAGAAGCGTTTACTTGTATTATTCAACCAGAATTGTCAGTCAAGTCCTCACCGCTTCTTAGTTGAAACATTAACGATTTCTTGCCGTCACTAGGTACGGTAACATAATCAACAAAGCTGATCCAGAGCTTCTCATTAAAACTAATGTCGCTCTCCTCAAAGTTACTTAATCTTTCAATAAAGTAGGTACAGTTAAAGCTCCGCTTGTCCTTGTCGGATATCCACCCTTTAATCTTTCTAACTTGACCGGTTTTTTCTAAGCTGCTCAGCTTGCTGACTCTGCCGGCGCTGATCTGGCTTGCTCGATCTGCTTCGGTATCCTTGGCATGTCGGCTCATGGTGCGAAGGCGTTCGCTGAAGTTCACGGCAGGCATCGTCAGGCGCTGCTTCTAACTCTCCGCACGTAGTTTAGCCTTTATTGTATCCCGTACTTTTTTATCGTCAGTTCATAAATAACATTCAGCAATTGTAATCTGAGATTCCATACCATGTAGTGAAGACCATCAGGCAGAAGGGCATGCATGATGGGGAAGTACCGAGATACTGAGCCTACTAAAGGAAGATATGCTGGACGAACTGTTGAAATATGCCCAAATTTATCTGGATACGATTTCGACAGTGGAGGGCGACACTGAAGAAGAAAAATAGCCCAGAACGGAAGGGATATCTGGAAAACTATAAAGCCTGGCATGATAATAGCGGAATTCCCTTACATTGGGTAGAAGACGCAGGCCATAACGCCAATACGGATCGACCGGAAGTTGTGAATCGGTTGATTGAGTCCTTTCTAAAGAAAATATTCTCCCGTTTATGAAAATAAAGGTCATCTTTCCCGTCCCTTGAGACCTTGGCATAGTCGATGAAACTATGAGGGAGAAGTGTGCTAAAAGATACAGCAGTGTAATAGTGGACTTGGGTTTCACAGCGTGTTGCTTGCGCTTCAGTGTCGGCAGATACGCGGAGCATAGGCTGCGACTCATAAAAGAACGTCAAAACGGATACAATCCGAGGCGTTCTTTTTTATTGCCTTGAAAGACTTATATATCAACGTTTTGAAAAATAGAGAAAAGAACAAAAAAGTATAAAGTCTTTCCCCACGATCTATGTTGAACATAGGTCATGGGGATTTCTTAGGATAATTAAATAAATTTATGCAAAACCCCCAACATACGCCTGCCAGAAAATAAGGGCGTTAATCCCGAGGCTTAGAATGATGAGAAATGCATCATACCATGATTTATAGCTGGGAACCCCTATAATATTTATGAGAAACAAGAGTAGGGTTACGACTAAATTAAGCCAGCGCAATAGGTTACCCCCGAGAAGTAGATTTAATATGATCATCAAAATTGGAATAAACATAAAGATGGCAATTCCCAAATACATCAGTTGGTTCGCACTTTGACCGAAAAGTTCTCCGGGTTTCACATCACCACTATATACTCGTAGTACATCTCCCAATAAATAAGTAAACATTAAAGCCACCCAGAGACCTGATAATATTATTTTTGTTCGCTCCATCTTTTCACCTACTCGCCACTTATGATGATCACAACAGCACCTGACTTGTGGCCTTTTTCGACATAGGCATGTGCTTGCGGGATCTTGTCGAAGCTAAAAGAACAATCTATTAAAGGGCTAACTTTTTCTTCTTTGAGCCATTTGCTTAATTGTTGTAAGTACTTATTCTTTTCTGCCGTCAAACTATTGGTGCTAACAACGCTTCCGCAAACACCAATCACCATGACTTGTTTAGCACCCTCAATATTTCCCTTTAATAGAAGGTCTAAGGCGGCCATTCCACCAGTAGGCGTGGCAGCAGCCTTTGCAAAAGTAATATTTTCCGGAATTTTTGCTAAAACACAGGAGTTCTTTTCTTCCGGTACCACAATAAATTCTGCATAGCTGCCTAGTTTAAGCCCGGTAGTAGTTCCATAAACCCTGTCACCGACCTGGAATTTTTTCACTTCATTACCACAAGCTACAACTGTCCCCGCAAATTCATGCCCAAGAATTTGCTTCTTAGGTCTAAAAAGACCTAAGACCAGTCTCCCGGGAATATAGTAGAGGGGAGGAAAATCGGAGGAACGCATCCGAACATCTCCTGAGGTAACGGTTGTTGTAGCTAATTTAATTAAGATTTCTGAAGATGAAGGGGTTGGAATGGTTAATTCGCTCATATGGAGAACCGATGGCGGGCCATATTCTTCGTATTTTACGACTTTGATCATTTTTTCAGCCATGATTATATTTCCTTTCATTGACTAACTTCATTTCCAGACCTTTCAGAATAGTTTGAATGCCCAAGGTAAAGTTTTGTTTTCCATCGTAGTTTCCTTGTAAGAGCAGCAAGCTTAATTGATGCATAGCAGGATAATCTTTTGGGGATAAGTCAGGGAGCATCTTCTCCGTTGTATTTAAGTAGTCCTCAGTTTGAATGGGGAATTGCAATTCAATCAAAGTAAAACCGTAAATATAGCTGTCAAAATAATTTAATATTTGGTCTGCCTCAGAGAGTGTAAAGCCGGCTCGGTGAAGGCATGCAAGTGAACGGTCGATATAGCGTAGCATGGAGGGGCCACTGTTAATTCTGCTCAGTAAAGGCATAAGCGACCAGGCGTTTTCTAAAAATACCTTATGGGCTGACTCGGCTCGCTTGAGCATTTCTTCTTGCCAATTTTTGTTTTCTTGAGGTAAGGTAATTTGCGAAATCACATCATCCAGCAAGAGGTCGATCAAATGGTCTTTGTTTTCAATGTGATTATAGAGAGACATGGCTTTCACCTTAAGTTTTGCTGCCAGCCTACGCATGGAAAGTTTTTCTAAACCGTCTGAGCAAACCAACTCTTTAGCCATTTTTACAATTAAGTCCCGGGACAACAACGGTAGTACCTCCTCAAAAAACTTACACTGTAAGTTTGGCGTGCGGTTTGTAATTTGTCAATTTATTTCGATTTGCTTAATAGAATTATACTCACTTGGAGTAGTTGATGAGTTTACACTTTTAATGATTAACTCAGAAATTGTGATAGGTTATGCATAACTTACTGTTAATAGCGCATATAAAAAGTTTTGAGGTGTCAAGCTTATACTTATAGATCTTGTTCAGAGTAAAGATATGCGAATTATTGAACGGTGAATAATGCACCCAAACCTGCACCCAAGGGTTCACGTGCACCCGAAATGCACCCAAACAACCTTTCAAGCGGATTGTATTCGTTCTTTTGTAGGATGCCCTCTAAGGACAGAGAAATGAACACAATTCTCTGTCCTTGTTCTTTTCCCTGCTGCGAGTAGATTTGAGTCGTTTTCCTCAGTCTCCGAACTTACCACGGATGGAGGTTTGTCTGTTTTCTAGTAAGAGATACAAACTTGGTATTGAAACACTCAATTCGGACGACAATCCATTTTTTTATAATAAAATAAGACAGTCTGTGATATTATTTTCAATCGCAATAATCTAGGCTTTGAGCCCACTTTTGAGATCATGAAAAACTATCTCAAGAGGTAGGATCGGGACCTTTATCGCCTCATGCGGTATGCTGAAATTCTCCGTGTAAAGACTGTTATGAAGCAATTTCTGGAGGTTTTAGTATGAGCAGTGATGATTTAGTCAAGGACAGATTAAAGAATTTCGCGAAGAAAAGTGGCAGAATCTATCAAGATGTTCTGACTGTATACATTTTAGAGTGAGTTCTCTTTCGATTCTCTAAATCTAAGTAGGATTTGAATATGCCGTCTATTCCGATCGCGTATTGATGGACTATCTTACAACACTTGACGAAGAGGCTCCTCAATTATTTGTATACTCCACTTACTCAATCGTCTCATAAAAACTGTAAGCGATCGTGTCATTGAGGCCCATTAACAGTCACTACTAAGACTTCTATGAACTCTGCACACTATCCGAACTTGTGAATTTTGAAGGCGAAAAGCTTTGGTGGGCAATCGTAGAGACCTTTGAAAATCGAGGAACCACATTGGAGAAAATAGTAGCGTTTGGAGCCGGATCAGACAATAGAAAAGTTAGTGCTGGAAGTACTGGCAGGCAGTTTGTCGTATCTTTGAAAAAACCATTGGCAGAAAGATAGGCTGCAAGATTAACGTCGACCACACCAAAATACTATGCTTTCCCCCACGGTCTATGTTCAACATAGGTCTTAAGGTTTTTTCGATGGTAAAAATAGTATAATTAAAAGAAAACTATTTTCTTTCTTAAACGAGTTGACGCTAGTATTAAAATCAAGATCTTTTGGTTATGGAGGCGAATTTCATGAATGTTAATCAATTTGATTGGGTGGACTTTTACAGGGAGTTTGCCGACATTCTCCTTAGCTACAAAACGAAAAGAGATGTGCTAGTTCAAAAAATTCGGGACATTTATGTAGATATAGAGATCAATCTACCTACCCTCGAAAAGGACAATAATATTATCGATATCGATCCTTTTACGGCATTTGGACTTTTCAACAAGAGTTCGATGAAGGAAGACAACCGAATTAAGATCATTGCTGCAATAGCGGATTCTTTCGGTGTCAAGTCGTCCGTTCCAACTTCTTTTGATAGCATACCAGTATTGCCTAATCTGAATGCCACTTTCTATTATCTAGACCCGAGGGGTAAAAACGACATCGATGATTTGTGGAGCTTGTTTGAGTCAGCGCTTAAATATGCTAAGAATCCCTTGCCTGAGAACCGGCAGAAATTGTCCAAGTACTTTGATTTGGTCATCAATAAAAAAAACAATGGAAATAGCAAGGTTACGATGGGCCTTTATTGGATTGCTCCAGATTCTTTTCTGAACCTCGACGGGCGTAACACTTGGTATATTTATAATTCTGGTAAAATTCCGGATAGCGTTGTAGAAACGCTTCCTGAAATTGAATCTAAGGCTCCAGGTAACAAGATTTCTGCTGAGCAGTACTTTGACATTATGGAGAAAATGCACACGTATCTCGAGAGTTCAGATAGCAAGTTAAAGGATTTCAAGGAGTTGTCATTTGAGGCATGGCTTTATTCAGAAGAGGTTAACCAGAAAAAGAAAGCTCAACGTGATGACAAGGGTTCTGCCCTCGCTGACGAAGATGTCGATACGGTGCATTATTGGATTTATTCTCCAGGAAGAAAAGCCTGTAAATGGGAGGAATATTACAAAGCCGGTGTTATGGGGATTGGCTTAGGAAGCATCGGTGACCTCAGTCAGTATGATACAAAGAACGCGATGAAGGAAGTAATGAGGGAAAAAATCGATCCTTCCCGTTCATTTATAAATGATTCACATGCCGCCTGGCAGTTTGCTAATGAGATGAAGCCTGGCGATATTGTTTTTGTAAAGAAAGGGTTTTACCAGCTGATTGGTCGTGGCATCGTTACGTCCGACTACTACTATGATGATTCTAAAGATGATGATTATCCTAATTTCCGCGAAGTTGATTGGACAGATTATGGCGAATGGGAACATCCCGGTCAGGCAGTTCCAAAAGCTTTGACTGACATTACCCCATACACGGATTATGTTGCCAAGCTTAATGCAATATTTGTAGAAGACGACGAAGATGGTGCTGTGGATGTTCTGGAGCCGCATTATCCGTCATATGATTCCAAAAAGTTTTTGGAAGAGGTTTATATGGACAAGGGTAGTTATGAAATACTGGTCGACCTTGTCCGAACAAAAAAGAATGTTATTTTACAGGGAGCTCCGGGAGTTGGAAAAACTTACGTTGCTAAGCGACTGGCTTATTCTATGATGGGGTTAAAGATCAGGAACGGGTTATGATGGTCCAGTTCCATCAGAGTTACAGCTATGAGGATTTCATTGAGGGTTTCCGTCCTTCCATAACGGGAGACGGCTTTGAGATTAAGCAGGGCTCTTTTGTGAATTTCAGCAGGAAGGCAGCGGATGACAGGGAAAATAAGTATTTCTTTATTATTGATGAGATTAATCGTGGCAACCTAAGCAAAATCTTCGGTGAGCTTTTCGTGTTGATTGAAAACGACAAGCGCGGTAATGCTCTACAGCTACTATATTCTAACGAGAAATTTTTTATACCACATAATCTCTATATCATCGGAACGATGAATACGGCGGACAGAAGTTTGGCCATGCTGGATTACGCACTTCGCAGGCGCTTTGCTTTCTATGAAATGAACCCAAAATTTGATTCTGACGGATTTAAGAAATATCGCGAAGCGCTTAATTCTGAAAAATTTAATAACCTTATTGGTAAAGTTGAAGAACTAAATGAGGCTATTGCCTATGACGAGACGCTTGGGGAAGGATTTCGTATTGGGCATAGCTTTTTTTGCAATATTTCTGAGGTGACTGATACGGCTTTGAAGAAAATTGTCGAATATGAATTAATCCCTTTATTGAAAGAGTATTGGTTTGATGAGCAGTCCAAAGTTAGAGAATGGAGCAGAAAATTAAGGAGCGCAATTGAGTGATACCTGTACAGAATGTCTACTATATGCTGTCGTACGCTTTTCATATATTAAAAGCGCAAGGCTATAAGAACGTTGCGACGGAACAATTTGACAACGTGGCAGAGCTTTGCGCGGCTATTCTATACAAAGGCGTTTCTAACCAGTTAAAGCGCGGGCTTGGCCGAGAATATATTGCTGAAACGGATACGCTGTCCGCGCTTCGCGGCAAAATTGATCTTACAGAGTCAATTAAAACAAGAACGATGTTAAAGAAGCAAATGGTTTGCGCTTACGATGATTTTTCGGTCAATTCCTACATGAATCGAATTATCAAAACGACCATTTTGCTATTGCTTCGCGCGGACATTAAGAGGTCAAGAAAAAAAGAACTACGAAAGATTTTGACGTTCTTTGATGATGTTGATGTTTTGGCTATTCATAGCATTAATTGGAATCTTCAATACAACCGCAACAATCAAAGTTATAGAATGCTAATCTCAGTCTGTTATCTTGTGATAAAAGGTTTGCTTCAGACAAAATCGGAGGGTTATGTAAATTTAATGGATTTTATTGACGAGCAGAGGATGTCCAGACTTTACGAAAAATTCATTCTTGAATATTATCGCCAAGAGCATCCTCAACTGTCGGCAAATGCATCACAGATTGCTTGGCAAGTGGATGACGATGAAAATACATTGTTACCGATTATGCAAACAGATATTAGCCTGGCAAAAGATGAAAAGGTGTTAATTATTGAAGCAAAATATTACACTAGAACAACGCAGGAGCAATATGGAATTCATACTTTACATTCCGGGAATCTCTATCAAATCTTCACCTATGTAAAAAATAAGGATTCTGAACTTAAAGAAAAAGCGCATGTGGTTTCGGGTATGCTTCTATATGCAAAAACAGACGAAGATATTCTTCTCAACAACTCGTATATGATGACCGGGAATGAGATTAGCGTACGGACACTCGATCTGGGTGGTCATTTTGATAGCATCGCAAAACAACTTGATGAAATAGCAGTTGAATATTTTGATTAATTTTCATAAAAAGTATTTTCATTCTGAGTTAATATCAGGAGTCTCGTTAAAATGCATTTATAATTTACGAAGCTATCACCTATCTCTTGGAAAAGGTCACGTAGAATAAAGTTCGCAAGTTGAAAAAAGCATAAGGAAAAGCCATTGGAACTCCTCGTATATTAATGTCCATCAGGGTCGTGGTAACTTGATAGCATTTCTTTTATGCACTGCGAACGCCGTATGGTTTTTCATTCTCAATCGAAATTAGTGTTGCTTTACTAACAACCTTAGTTCAAAGCAGGCTCATGATTTTTATCAAACAATTTAATCAACAAAACAAAGATGATAAAGCCGGCCAAACTGATCAGGTGGAAATAAATATTTTCTCTCTCAAATAATAAGAGCATAACCCCGAGATTCATGACCGTGTGGCAAAGGATTGATGGTATTATACTGCCATCAGCCTTGTCGTTCATATAATTTAAGACTAGACTGAAAGGTATCATTGAAATTGAAAAGACCAAATAGACCAAAAAACCAATGTTGAAAATTTTCGTAAAGTGCCAGATCCCCCACATAAGACCTGATAGGGCGGCACTTTTTGTCTTGTTCATGTTCTCGCTTAGGCTATTATATAAATATCCGCGCCAACCTATTTCTTCCCCAATGCTACCAAGTAGCGTTGTGACAATAGTTGCTATAATTAGCGGCACGCTCTGATAAAACTTCGATGTAATCGTGGGGTTGTGGGTCATGTTATTGAAAAAGATGATGGCTCCAAGGTTAACTACTGGGAGCAAGACTGCCAAAAAAATACTGGGATGAAAGTTGAGTTTGAATTTTGGTTTATAGTCAATATCAAATTTTTTGATTGTGATTAGTGCAGCTAAACTTGGTGACCATTGAGTTGCCATTGTGGTAAGAAGAACTTGAGCTATAAAGGAAAACTTTAGATTTTGCGCAATAAAATTTGTTGAAAAGTATAGAACTCCACTCAATAAAAAGACCAACATATAATAAAAATTAATTTCTTGGCCGATTGTAAAATCAAGTTGAACATGTAAAGTAAAAAAGTCCATAAGGCACCTCTTTGGTAGAATGTAAGTGTTCAAAGCTTC
>DUNL01000041.1 GCA_012839385.1 Clostridiaceae bacterium | reverse complement strand
ATAACAGTTTGAATCCCTCTGTCAATGTATTTCCACAGATGAGCTCTCTTAGACGGATCCAATTCGCTTGATACGTCATCAAGTAAAAGAATCGCATCTTCTCCCATCTCATTTCTGACAAAATCAAGTTCTGCCAAACGAAGTGCAAGCACTGCAGCTCTTTGCTGGCCTTGCGAACTGAAAACTCTCATGTCAACACCATCGAGAGTGAAAGTCATATCATCTCTGTGAGGCCCTGATAAAGTAACACCGCGCATAATCTCCGCTTGTCTCAGTCTTTGAAGTTCTCTATGAAACAAGACGGACCACTCTTTTATCATCAGCCCCTCATCCGTGTCATAAACGTCTCCTGCGCTAAAAGACGGACGGTACGTTAGTTCAAGAATACCGCGGGACGAAATCTCTTTATACGCAGCCTGTGCCAGGCGGGAAAGCTCCTCTATAACCTGGGCTCTCTTAACCATTACCCGGGCACCTACAGAAACCAGCTGTTCATCCCAAACATCCAGTGCTGCAGTACCACGCCTGGAACTCATTAAGTGGCGTCCATCCTTCAAAAACGTATTGCGTTGTGTTAGAATCCTTCGGTACTTGGCTAGATCTTTACGGTACCCTTCATGCACAGCTGAAATCTCAAGATCCAGGAACCTCCTTCTTTCTCCCGGCCCTCCCTTTATAATTCTGAGATCATCAGGGCCGAATATTACCACATTTGCAGCGCCTATATATTCTATAGCTGTGTCCTGATGAACCCCGTTCAGGCGAATTCTTTTTCCCCTTTCCTGACTGCACGCGACTTCTACAAGCAGGTCACCGTTCTTACGCAGAAACCGAGAAGCAGTATAGAATGTGGACTCTCCCCACTTAATAAGCTCTATATCCCGGGATGTTCTGTATGATTTCCCGGTGCCACACAAGCAGATGGCTTCTATTATGTTGGTTTTCCCTTGTCCGTTATCACCCAACAGCACGTTTTTCCCGGGAAATAAGTCAATATCAAGGGAGGCATAATTCCTAAAATTCCTCAGCCTCAACCTTTCAAGGAGCATCTTTCGTGTCCCCCATTACTTCGTAGACAATCTCGGACTTATTGTCAACACTGACCTTATCTCCTGTTTTGAGTTTCCTGCCTCTGTGAGTTTCTACACTTCCATTGACTGAAACACACCCATCTTGTATAAGTACTTTGGCGTGACCTCCGGTGCCTGCAATCCCTGTCCATTTCAAGAATTGATCCAGTCGAATTGTGTCTCCGCTTGTTTTGACCTTTTGAATCCTAATCTCGTCCATATCCATCAACCTAACTTAAACCAGACTTATGCATTTAGTGTGACAGGCATTATCAGATAGAGAAACCCGCCGGACGCCTTGGATTCAACATCTGCCTGGGTGATAATTACCGGACTTGCAGTTCCTGTTAGCTTGAGACAAATCTCTTCATCTTCCACAGCCTTTAAGACATCCATAAGATAGCGGGCTTTTAGAGCTATTTCTCCATTTTCTCCCTCAACCCTGACTGTCGATACTTGATCCAAAGCTTTTCCAACTTCGGGCGCATTTGCACTTACCGTAAGGACGTTATCTCGAGCAGATAGACGGATAGTTCCAAATTCATCTTTTCCCATTATAGATACGCGATCAACACTTTCCTGGAAAGCTCCTCTTTCCACAACTATCAAGGTGCTGTGCTGTTGCGGAATTACCCGGTCATAACTGGGAAACTGTCCTTCAATCAGCCTGCTTACTATAGTCGTCTCGCGGCACTTGAAAGCCACTTGATTCTCTGATGCATATACTTCCACTTCTGTCTCAGAACCCTGCACTATTCTGGCAACTTCACTTAGGGTCCTGGCTGGAACAAGTAAACCTCTATCCCTTTCCGCATGAGCACTGTTGCTGTTGGAAACTCGTGTTACAGCTAACCTAAACGAGTCAGTGGCAACGAAGTTCACTTCATTTTCTTTGAATTCCATGAAAACCCCGGTAAGAAAAGGTCTCGTTTCTTCCACTGCAGCGCAAAACACAGTCTTTCTTACGAAATTGGCGAGTTCTGTCCCTGGTACTTTCCACCATGGAGTATTCGGCACTTCAGGAAAGAGAGGATATTCTCCGGGGTCCATGGAATTGATTTCGTATACCGCTTTCCCACTTAAAATCGTCGCAACTTTTTTTTCGGAATCCCATTCAATGACTACTTCTCGCTCCGGCAGTCGTCTCACTATCTCACTAAAATACTTTGCCGGAAGAACCATGTGAAAGTCACCGACAGATGTGACCGGAACATACGTCTCTATGGATAATTCAAGATCTGTTCCGATAAGGTGAAGCCCCTGATTAGTCGTTTCAATCAGCACACCCTGCAGAATGGGTAATGTGCTTCTGGATGATACAGCTCTTTGTACTGTTCCTACTCCATTTGCAAGCAGCTCTCTATCACAGGAAATCGCGTTATGTTGACTAGTGGCTGCATTATTGGAGCCAAGGTTTTCCCATTTCTCATTCCCCATATTATCAGTCATGCGGGAGTTCCCCCTTTTCTAGTAGTCGAGATGAAGTCATGCCCAAAAGGTAAAATAGAGAAGACCTTACTATTATGGAACTATTTGACATATCTACTCACAAAGTAGTACTACTATACGATCTTATATATGTACTTGTACAATTTAGTAGTCGTCGTAGTAGGGCCTGTGGATTTGTAGATAAGGCATTGT
>DUNL01000190.1 GCA_012839385.1 Clostridiaceae bacterium | reverse complement strand
GGCAAGATTTGGGCGAGCGAGAAAACTCACTATCCAATAATACCGCCGCTTCCGTAATATTGGGTGTAAGAAGGTCAGCGTAGCCGGCCAGCTTTTTCATCTCCCGGCACATAGCTTCGGTATAGGTATAGTAGACGACACCCCGATCCGCCATCACGGGATCAACAATACAAGTCATCTCCGGATGACCGGCAAAAAAATCTATAATAATATCAATTTGTTCCAATGAACCCAGAAAGCCGGTATAGGCTCCATCTATCTTCAGCTTGACCTCGTCCCAGTGACCCAGATAAGTCGGCAAATTCTCCGTAGTGTCAAAAAATGTATAGCTGCCGAAGGCTGTATGGGTAGAAAGATAAGAAGTCGGGACAGGCATGGCCTCCAGGCCGGCAGACGCCAGGACAGGTATGGCAGTCGTTAGAGAACAGCTACCGTAACCACAAAGATCGTGGATAGTCGCTATCCTGGTCATTTGAGTTTCGTCCGGGATAAATAGTTTTGTCATATTTTTCCTTTCTGTTCCGGCTGTATTGAATCATTATAATCATGCCTGTTAAAACCGTCCAGACCACAGCGATATAGTACATTATTAAACCGGGAAACAAAGTTAAGCCGGAAAAATCAACATAAAGAGCGGTAACGCGATAGGCATTAACTCTACAGCGCTAGTAATCCACTTTAGTTTTAAAACAAATGATCAGATTTTACTTGTGAGCCAATTCAGCAAGTCGGAAAAAACTTCCTGCCGATTAATCTCGTTTAAAATCTCATGACGAGCCCCGGGATACAGCTTTAACATTATGTCTTGGCAGCCAAGATTTTCATACAGTCTGCAAGCTTTGCGGACACCCTTACCCATCTTCCCAATCGGATCCTTGTCACCTGACATAAAAAGCAGCGGCAAGTTTTTGTCAACGCGCTGCTGATTAGACTTTTGCCCTAGTCGCAGCATCCCGGAAAAGAAATCATAGAAAGCCTGAGCGGTAAAGACAAAATTATTGCGCGGATCAGCATTATAGAGAGCGACAATCTCATTATCACGAGTCAACCAAGCATTCCTTTCCCGCGCGGACGAAGAGAAATTAAGGCCTTGACCCAAAACTAACTTAGTAAGTAATTTACTACGATAACGGGGACCTTTACTCACAATCTTACGACCGGCAATAAATCTAGCTAAAGACAAGAGAAGGCGCGGAGTCTCACCTGTACCGACTATAATAGCTCCTTTCAGATTATCTTGAGGCCAGCGCGACAGATAGTCTCTGACCAGAAAGGAACCCATACTATGGCCCAAAAGGAAATAGGGTAAATCCGGATAAGCCTCAGCAGTCCGGCAACGCAAGAAATGCATATCCGCCAAGACCTTATCCCAGCCCTCTTCAGCGGCGAAAAATCCCCAGTCCTCTCTAGATTGTACCGAGTCGCCATGACCTAGATGATCATTGGCTACCACAATATAACCTCGCTCGGCAAACCATCGAGCCATCTCATCATAACGGTCAGCGAATTCGACCATACCGTGAGCGATCTGCAGAACGGCGCGCGATTTCTCCGGCAACCAGCACAAGACGTTAATGTCTGTCTTCTTATCCGCGGATAAAAAACTGTCAATTACTTTTCTCATTCCGGCCTCCTCATCCTGCCCTGAATTAAGCCGACTAATAATAGGAACAAATTGTATCAACCGCGCTTCTCCAGTCCGACAATCTGGCTTGGCGCTCAACGCTTGACATCTGAGGATAAAAAGTTGTGGCTATCAAATTACTGCTCCCAAAAAATTGTTCATAGCTCCACAGGCCGCCTTTTATACCGGCAAGGACAGAAACGCCAAAAGCGGTGACTTCGAAGTCTTGTGGACGGTTGATCTCCAGATTCAAAATGTCGCTTAGGAAAGACATGAGAAAATCACTCTTGACCATACCGCCATCCACTTTAAGTTCTTGGAGCTCGATCGCGCTTTCTTTCTCCATTGCGTCCACTATCGTGGCAGCTTGGAAAACAACTGCTTCCAAGATGGCTCGTACTAACTCTTCTTTGCCGGTACCTTGTGTCATGCCCATAAAAGACGCTCGCGCGCGGTCATTCCACCACGGTGTTCCCAGCCCTGATAAAGCCGGGATAAAATAGACTCCATTATCGGTGGCAGCCGCTTGAGCCAGTTGATCCAGCTCACCCGGATCATCTACTAGTCGCAGTCTGTCCCGTAACCAGGTAACCGCTGAGCCGGCAGTAAAAAAGCTACCCTCCAACGCGTAAGTGGAATGATTGTCGATCCGCCAAGCGATAGTAGTCAGAAGACCTGTTTGCGAGAGAATTGGATCGGCACCGGTATTCATCAATAAGAAACCGCCGGTACCGAAGGTCGCCTTGGCAGTCCCGCTGTTCAGACATTTCTGTCCGAACAGCGCCGCCTGCTGGTCACCTAGGACTGCCAGAATAGGAATATTTGCACCATGGAGCTGAGTCTGCCCAAAATTCGCCGCCGAGTCCTTGACTTCGGGCAGCATTTGGGCCGGAATGTTCAATAATCGTAACAGCTCTTCATCCCAAGTTAGATCGTGGATATTAAACAACATAGTGCGACTAGCGTTGGAACAATCTGTGACATGCTCTCTTCCACCGGTTAACTTCCAGATTAACCAGCTATCGATAGTACCAAAGAGCAACTCCCCCCGTTCTGCCCTCAATTGGGCCCCCGGTACCGAGTCCAAGATAAAACGAATTTTGGTAGCGGAGAAATAGGGATCAATTGGCAATCCTGTCTTTGCCCTGATCAGTTCCTCAACACCCTCCGAGCGCAATTGATTACAAATATCCGCCGTCTGCCGCGATTGCCAGACTATGCCTGCAGCAATTGGATTTCCTGTTTCCCGCTCCCAAATTACAGTAGTTTCGCGCTGATTGGTTATGCCGATAGCGCGAATAAAGCGCGGCTCGACCTCGGGATGTGACAGGACTGTGTTCAACACGGACACGACCGAATCCCACAGCTCAAGAGCGTCAACTTCTACCCAGCCGGGCCGCGGGAAGGAAAGATTGATCTCTTGTTGCGCTTTGCAAATAGTCTTACCTGCCTGATCATAAACAATAGCGCGAGAACTGGTTGTTCCCTGATCAATTGTCAGAATTAACTGTTTCATATCACTCCTCGCGTAGTTGTTATAAAACAAATCATCTTTTATTGAGATCCGGAGCGGGACGCGTATCCGATCCGGGACTATTACTTTCTATAGCTAGTTGGGGTTATTGGCTCCAGTTGAGTTTTTAGTATCCGATCCGGGACTATTGCTTTCTTCAGCGTCCGCTATTAAGGCGGGGTCGATCTGACCGGTCAGGATCTTGGGTGTTCTTACTATTGCCGGAGTCTGTCCCGTAGGCGCTGGTTTGTCAAGCGGACCAGGAGCGAATGCAATCTCGGCGCTCCGGTCTACATTGCTCGCCTTCGCCAACCAATTGAGCAAAGAAGAACGGAATTTATTCTGTTGACGGCGATGTAAACCGCTGATCAAGCTACGGTCCAAAGGATAAAAAAGCCTGCCGAAAGCAAGATCGAAAAGCCAGGGACACAGGCTACCTTCATCTATCTTAAGCAAAAAATTGACCACGCCTGACGCCGCTGAGGTCACTTCATCTTTGTTGTCCATATCCGTAAGCAGGAATAGATGATTGACAGGGGCGGGACGGGTTTCCCACTGCTGCCCGATATAGGCGATACACTCGCGTAGGAGTCGATCCACAATCAAGACATTGGGCATGGGCAGATAAAGCAAGAAAACACGGTCCAGTTTATCTTTGCCCCAGGGCAGAATTCTGGCGGCGGGACGTTCAAAAACAAGGCCCATCGTCCTGCGACCCGCCTCTATATAGCCCAATGATTCGAGCCAGACAATAGCTGCCGCTACCGGATTGTCGGCTTCTCCGGCAGCCAGGGACTGCTCAGGACTGAGGTGAAATTTTTTCATGTCGGCAAGACGTTTCAGGCTCTCCACATTTCCGGGATCAAAGCGCTCCAAAACATAACCGAAAAAGCTGCTCCTGATGAATAAGACCAGTTGTACTATATAGACTGCGACAGTAAACCAAAACAAAGTCGTGAGCCAGCCTATCTCAGCTAATTCCGGTGTACCGACAATTGTTTTGCGCAGATAAAATAAACCAACTAAAAAGAGGAGCAAAATCAGGGCTTGGTGTATGAAATTTCTAATCCAATTTCGTTTTGACATAATTATTTTCAGATCTGACAAGATAACTCGCGTTCCTGTCAGATGTCTTTACTAGCTTTTCTAAGACCCGTATCACTTTGCTACAAGCTTGGACAATTAACTGACCTCGGATGCGAGACCAAAGCTAATTACATTGTGGCCATCTCAGAGTTTAGCTGTCAGCCTCTCCTACGGATCAGTTATTCTTCATTGGCCAGCACCAGAGTATGGGTAATTGTAGCCACATGACTGACTGTCTGGTAGATTGAGCAGTATTTAGCGGCCAAATCTGCAGCGCGCCGCAGATGCTTGACCTGGTCTTGAGGGTACTCCAGTAAAGTCAAAGTGATATCTACTGTCTCCAAAGTTGTAGGCGCTTCCCTACGATTAACTCCCTTAACTTCCAGCTCGGCAGCGCCGATAGTTATGTCTCTCTTATCTAAAATCTCCAAGAAAGTTTTATAATAACAACCCGCTATCGATCCCTGCAAAAGGTCATAAGGACGGAGTTCACCCTCTTCGACACCTATTTTGGTCGTAGCTCTTTTGGTCTCCAAAGTGCCGTGAAAACCGTTTGTAAAATGTAATTTTGTAAGTCTAAAACCCATGATAATACCTCCACTCCAATAAATTCCCTACGGATACTATACAGATCCCGGATTCAATAGACCTGCTTATTCTTAGAAAAAAACCTGGCGACTACACTGTCCAGTCCATATTGCAATAGCTTAATAATAATAAAAACCGCTAAAGGGATCGCGATCACTATTAGCATAATCAGCACAAAACGTAAAACCAGCCAGAGCCCTCCCGCTATAATACCCAAGACCATTGAAAACAGATAACCTAAGAAATTAAACCAGTTGATAGCAGTTTCAATATTCTTATTGACTTCTTCAAAGATATATTCCTGAAGACCCTCTGTTTTCAGTACATAGAGAGGTAAAGTAAGTTGTAACAGCAACCAAAACCCCATGAGAAATTTAAAAACATATAAACAAAGGATCAAAGGCCTGACATAAATCGGAATCCTATAATAAAAACATGCTATTAGCGGCGTAATTAACATCAGGGATATAAAAATAACCAAAGAATAGGGCCAAGGTATACTATCTATTAATTTCTGTCTGTCGGGAAAAATTTGCAGGAAAATATAATATATACCTACTAGCGCCGCCACGAAAAAGTGAACAGCCGTATGCCTTCTGGTCTCATAATCAGTGTCTGTCCAGACCGGACCGATCAGAAAGCCTTCCAGATAATCCATGATCCCCCTCCGAAAATAGAGTAGCTTTTATTATACAACATGTAATGGGATAGTAGTCTGTAACGAAGACTTAATAAATCATAATTTAATTAGTCGCTGCTACTCATTCTTAGATTCCGCTGGCAACGCTAACTGGCCGCGCCGCTCTACCCTCATTAGCCGCTGATAGTCACGTTTAGAGGCTGTTAACAACTCCGGCGATTGCAAGCCGGTCTAAATTAATTAAACCGCTGATGGGCATTCTTGCCGGCTGTAGAGAAATTACTCCGGATCAGAATCGTGCCCTAGTTCTCTAGCGATTTCCTCCAGTTTTCTTAGCCGGTGATTCATCCCCGATTTGCCAATTGGTGGATTCATCTGCTCACCCAGTTCCTTGATTGAGAGCTCAGGTAACTCTAACCGCTTTTCCGCGGCCAATCTCAGATTTTCCGGCAACCCGCCCAGACCGGTAGTAGTCGCGATATAGCGGATAGAAGCTAGCTGTCTAGTCGCCGTATCGACTTGACGGTTAGTGTTGGCCTCATCACAATTCATCAGGCGATTTACACTGGCTGAGATATCATGTTGGACACGAATATTAACATACTCCAGCAACATTTCGTTGGCCCCGCTCATAATAAGAAAGTCGGCGATCTTTTCCGCTTTTTTGATATAAAGGACATGGACGCTGCGTCTGAAGGTCCTGCCCGGTTCAAAGCCGAAACTCCGCAATCTGTTGTTAAAGAGGATCGTCTCCCGCTCTCGTGGCAACTGCCATTCCAGAGAAAATTGCAGATTGGGATCGGCAATGGAACCACAAGCCAGAAAGGAATGGAGCAAAAAATGTTTCCGGGACAATGCTGCTCCGGGCAAAATATTCCCGCGCGCTTTAGCTTCAGACGCGGAGACAGAGGTACCGGCAGAAACAAAGTCCCCCCGCGTCAATGCGGTCATAAAACTTTCACCTAGTTCGTCAATGCTAAATTCCAGTTTTTCTCTTGTAACGAACGCCTTCCGCTTTAGTCCCGGCAGACGGGCCAAGCTCGCGGCTCTCTCCAGATAATCCAAGAACTCCGCCTGCTCAGAAACAAAGACAATTTTATCTCCTTCACGGCGCCCGGCCAAAGCCAAAACCAGACCTATGATCGCGGGAGCATTGTCTGCGACCAAATCAGCTCCGCTGTTTTCGACAAGACTGGCACGCAGGCGTTTGCTGAATGTAACAGACATCTTAGTTGGAAATACTCCTCCTGACCATGGGTTGGTCTGACCAATCGCCAATGAACTGAACTTCAGGCTCTAAGACAATACCGTACTGTTTTTCAACTTCATCTTGGACATTGATGAAAACGGCCATGATCTCAGATGATTTTGCCTTACCATAATTGACGATAAAGCCGGCATGTTTTTCGGAAACCCCACAAGAACCCATGCGATAACCTTTCAGCCCGGCCTCTGTAATCAACTTAGAAGCATAATTGCCATGAGGACGCTTGAAAGCGCTACCACCACTGGCATACTCAAGAGGTTGTGACTCTCTACGCTTGCGAGCGTTCTCCGCCATTTGGCCATAGATTTTGAGACGATCTCCCTGTTCCAGTTGCAATACAGTCTGGGTAATAATCCAGCCGTTCTTAGCAAAAACAGAGGCGCGATAATCAAACTCGTGCTCAGCGCCCTCGACCCAGCCCATCACTCCCTGGGCATCGACATACTGGGTTCCAATCACAATTTTATCAAAGGAGCCATCATAAGCACCGGCATTCATACGCAGGGCTCCGCCAATACTACCAGGAATGCCACAAGCAAACTCCAGTCCCGTCAGCGAATTTTTAGCAGCCAAGGCACAGGCTTCAGCTATACGAAGCCCCGCCTCTACGAACAACTGGTCACCGCTGACATCACATTTTGCCATTTTAGAAGCTAACAATAAAGTTACACCCGGTATCCCTTTATCTGAAACCAGCACATTACAACCACGTCCGAGAACCTGCAAAGGTATTTCTTGCTCCTGACAGATGGTTACTACATCAGCAATCGCTTCCGCCGTATAAGGGCAAATTAGAATTTCCGCGGGTCCCCCGGTCTTGAAATGTGTATATTCAGCCAGAGGATGATTAGTTCTAATTTCTAAATCGGTCAGATCTGTAAAAAATTTTAAGTATTTAGACATTTTTATTTTTTCTTTCGTTCATATTTTTTTGTTTGATTCGCGGCTAGTCTCGCGATTATGGATCCATACATTACAGCCTAATCCTGTTCGTCCTCGCCTGCCGTAACTGAATCCACCTGCTTATTGCTTAACTGATCCTTGGTATGAACAAATTTTGAACTGTAATCAGGAGGATCGTCCGCGATGAATTGTACTATATGTTCACGTCTAATTGTGACATCAAGTTCAGGATTTTTTGAATAAACGCGTTCCATCAGCGACCGGAGCGTATGGTAACCCATCATTTTTTGACGGAAATTAAGCGCCGCTACCTCAATTATTATAGATAAATTACGACCCGGACGTACCGGTATCGTGACAGAGGGGATCTCTACTCCCAGTATATCTGTCATTTCTTCAGATTGTCCGATACGATCATAATCTTTGTTTTGATCCCATAATTCCAAGTTGACGACAAAATCTATTCTTTCCAATTCTTTAACAGCGGAGACACCATATAGTCTTCGCACATCAAGAATGCCCAGTCCTCTGATCTCAATAAGATACTGGACAATCTCCGGGGCTTTACCTAACAGTGTTGTGTCTGAGATCTTCCTAATTTCAACTAAATCGTCAGCGATCAGATGATGACCTCGCTTGACAAGATCCAAAGCAGTCTCCGATTTACCTACCCCACTCTCACCGAGAATTAAAATACCTTCTCCATGCACTTCTACCAAAACACCGTGAACAGAAATCCTGGGAGCCATTTTACTTTTCAGATATTGAGCAATAGAACCGGACAGGTCAGAGGTAGCCAGACTGGACTGAAACAAGGGAATTTTATATTTCTCTACACTCTCAATAATTTCTTTTCTTGGTTCGTGATTGTGAGATAAGATCAGGCAAGGAGATCCGGTAGCAAGTAATCTATCCATACTGGCGCGGCATTCACTCCCGGTAAGAGAATTCAAATATGCAATCTCCATAGTACCGAGAAGCTTGATCCTACTGACCTCCACATCAGTAAAATTACTGATTAGCTGCAAACCCGCCCTGGTTACATCTGCCACCTTAATCTCAGTGGATTCAAGATTACCAAATTCACGTACAACCTTCAGATCAAAGGTTTGTACAATATCTATCAGTTTAACACTATGCACGTAGAGAAAATCCTTTGCCAAATCTTAATAAACAACTCAATCTCTATCTTATGGGTTACTAATGGGCGTAGAAATAGACGCCGGCTCTGTCGGAGGTGGTAAATAATCTTTGACAGCCTCGACAGTAACACCATCGTCATTAGTATAGGAGAGTTTCACTGTTCTAATATTTTCCTGCTCTAAGGGGAAAGGTGATATATACTCAATATAATCTGCTTCCGCTTCACAATCATATTTAGAGATCAAGGCTGTCCCCAGTATACTAAGGTCATCTATTCTGTTATAAGTACCGCGACTGACCATAGCTATATCAGCCAGATCAGAACTTTCACTAAGAGATAAAATATGAACAGCTATCGCTGAGTGGGATACCAGATCCTGCAATTGTTTTTTGGTAGTCGAGCTACCGGAATCATTGCCGTAAGTATATACCACTACAGCTCCCTTATAGTCCTTGGCATTCAAGTTCGAAACCGTAGCGTAAATCGCGTCATAAACCGGACTATTGAGCTTATCCGGCTCAGTGGGTGTAATCTTACCAATTTCTTCAACTAAAGTCTCAGAACTGGAATACATCTTCGGTAAAACAAACTCCCCTTGTGTAAAGTCGCTGGCGAAAACAGTTAAACCCATACGATTGTTTACATTGTCCGGCGGTAACACCTTGTTGACCAGGTCAATATGAGCGTTCTGTATAAGCTGTACATCAGCTTCACTGGACAAAGTCTGCGCGCTTCCATCAATCAGAGACACAAATTCAGTTCTATCTTTAAGTCTCATTTCAGTAACCGGCTTTGTCTCCTCACCCAAGGTTTCCTCTATAGTAAAATTAGCAAGAGATGCCGGTTGAATCACGGCTCCGTTTTCGTCAATCAAGTTGTAATACAGCCTTATCGTGGGGAATCTGGTAGCGTCAATTACATCAATCGTCAACTCCATACTACTTACAGTAGTTTCTGACGGCTCAGTCTCCACTTCGCTTTCTGAAGCGCTCGCGTCGGTATCTGTTTGATCGGACGTACCGGGATCAAGTTCTGATTCGGTAACCGAAGAACCGGGCTCAGGGTCAGTACTCGTTGATTCAACAGTTGAATCAACAGTATCCGGCTCAGGCTCCGACTCCGACTCCGATATCATAGCCGGCGGCTCCGTTACAGATGTCGAACTTGGTTCAGTAATCTCGCTTACTGTTGTTAGGGTAGGCTCCTCAGTAGTCGGTGTAGTTGTAGGCTGCTCGGTCTCTGTAGGTTCAGTAGCCTTCGTAGATTTTGGTGTCGGCTTAGCCGTAGTGACGGAGGGAGCATCTGTCGGCTTAGTTGTAGGCTCGCTTGTAGCTACAGTAGTAACCTCGGTAAGCTCAGATGACTGCAGAGGTGGATTGTTAATAATTTCAACAGACGGTTCCGTCTGTTCAGGGATCTGAGAATCTGTAGGATCCATCTGTTGCGTTTCCACCGGCGGCATAGTCCAGAAAAAATTATCCGGTACTGTCGCCTGCGTTTCCTCAGGTCGTTCCATATCTAGAGTTGGTAAAGTCTGCCAGTTACTGATCGGATGGCTCGCTAAAGCCTCGGCAGGCTGTGTAAACTGTAGCTTATCGTCATCAGAGCCACCCGATGTTTTGATCAGCAATATAATAATACCGGCGATCAAAAGGATCGCCACCCCTATTGAAAGAATGATAGGTAAAGTTGGATTGCGTTCCGGTACGATTTCTTCGTATTCATCTTCATAGAAATCATTCTGTGGCGGAGGATATTGATTAATATCTTGTTTTGAGGCATAAATACTTGCTCCAGCTGCCTTACTTGCAGCCAAGGCTTCAGCCACCGGATTATTTACTCCGCAGTAGGGACAAAACAGATCTTCTTCATTTATAGTTTGTCCGCAATTATGACAATTCATTTAGCTCACCTGTTTCAATTATAACGAAAGCTATTTGCTTAGACCGGAGTCTCCTCGGATAAAATCTACAGTACTATAGCAAGTAGCCTTCGACTATTTGAACACCTCATGTAATTCTATTGATTCCATTTGAGCATATACTTTAAACGTCATTATAATATTTTGCGCCCTTAGGTGCAATCTTAGCGCTTAGCAGGATTCATCCCATTGGCGCTTGCCGTCGTGTATTGTCAGTATTTTCTTCATGGTAAGAGGAGAAAAGCGGCGTCAACCGTTCAGTCAGTGAAAGCGGGTCGGGTGGTCAGCAGGATCAACTTTACCCCCAAGACGACGAATGGCTAAGGCGAACTCGTGCCAGGTTTTCTCGTCCATCTGCTGTTGATGTATTAGGAACCATGACTTCAGGAAAGGAAGTGCGCGCAGGTCGCCAAAACTGGCTAGGCAGCTCGCCCCACTTGCTTTATCTGCCAAGAAGTCAAAACCGCGCAGGAGTATGCCCAGGACTTGAGAATGGTCACCCATATGATGAGCTCGGGCAATTGCATTCATTACTAAATAAGTGACAGGATGATCTGACAAATCTTCTCTGTTATCTATAGTATTGTCCAGCCACTCAAGAAGCCATTCGGGGGAATTATAACTGGTGGCGACGAGAAAAGTAGCTACTGCTTCCTGAATCGCGAGATCCGGTTTGTTGGTGGCCGCGAGTTTTTCGACAATAAACGGCAGATAAACTAAGGCGGAAGGATCCGCGATAATCGTCAGAAAGGAGGCCGCGATTCTTTGTGGGGCTTGACTCTCACAAGATGAGAAATCTGTTTGGTCCGAGTTGTAAACAGTCTCGCTGTCACTTGCGGCCACGTTAAGATTTTCATACTCAGCAATATCTTCATCAGCAGGTTGTCCATCCTGCTTTTCTGTCTCAGCGCTGTCCGGCTCGAGATTAGCTACAGCTGTTTCCGCATCATCACTTTGGCGGGCGCAAGACGGAATACCACAAGGCTTACCTGTGGCTTCTTTTTCTTGTTCTTGGAAATTCCCCTTGATAATCGTTATATTGCTAAAATAATCAGTCAAATCAAATTCAGAAGCCTCTTCACTGGCTTCGAAATCCGCCCTCATAATCTCACGAACCATCGCATCTCTAGAGTTTTCACCAAACTTCTCCAGACCTTTAATGACTAAATCAGGCACTACCATCTCACCATAAACACTCATTGTCGCGGCTAGACTGACCATTTCCTTGAGATCGTCAATCCGGGAAATAAACTCAGCATTATTGAGCCCCGCTTTAGGTGAAGGCTCTTGATACCATCGTTTTATAAGATCCAGGGAATGCTTAAAGACAGGTTCTGAGAGATCTTTCTCACTCAGACCCTCCATATCGCGCAACTGGCTGAAGACATTCTCAAAACGACCACACATGGCTTGATTCCAAGATATCGTCAATTCTCTATATTGCTTATTATCCCAAATCGCGTCTGACATATTACCTCGTGTCCGCTGTTTTCTACAGTAAAATTTTAACTCCTACTTAGCAATGTGATACACAAACAGCAAAATAATAATCCGTATCTCTACTTATTAGTTACTTGTCCTATTTAATTGGACTTAACTTAACCTAAACTTAGAAACAACACCCACATAACAGAACTTGCTCCTGTCACTTAGATTATAATTCAGTTATATGGTTGATACAAATTAATATTATACGGTTATTTTTGTAAAAATCACTTTGCTTTGTAGATTCGCCGGTTAACACATTTCATTTGACTCTAATGTTTGTCAATGTTGTTTTTTAGACGTAAAAGCTCACAATAAAACTACTGTCTTACAAGGAGTTCCTATACTAATCGTTAAATTCATTTGTCACCATCTGGTAATAAAAATTAAGGTATTATATCATTTTGTATGCTGTCCGCATTCTGTAGCGCCACAGAGCGCCACAGAATATATTTAAGTAAGGGTTAACAAAATAAATGGCTGAACTGAAAACAGTAAAACAAGGTTTAGATATGACAACGGGAAGTCCTTATGGTCTGTTGCTCAAATTTTCTATTCCACTTTTCGTCGGTAATCTCTTTCAGCAGCTTTATAACACCGTTGATAGTATTATTGTAGGCCGTTTTGTAGGAACAAAAGCGCTAGCCGCGGTAGGAACAGGCTTCCCCTTTATGATGGCTATGTTGTCAATTTATATTGGGATCGGTATTGCCACTACCGTAATGATCTCGCAACGTTTTGGAGCCAAAAACTTCGCGGCCGCCAGTAAGGTCGCGACTACCGTCTATCGCGTCCTTTTCTCTGTTATTCCGCTAGCTATAATTGGTTTCTTAGCATCCGGCCCGGTACTGAAAGTATTAAATGTACCTGATGACGGAACTTTGAGTATGGCAACCATCTATATGCAGACCATCATGGTCGGTTCTATAGGAATGATAGGCTTCAATATCAATGCGGGAATCATGCAAGGTTTAGGGGATAGCATCACTCCTGTTAGACTGCTGGGACTTTCCACTTTTCTTAATATCGTCCTCGATATAATTTTTGTGGTACCAATGCAGTTGGGTGTTTTCGGCGCCGCTCTCGCCACGATAATTTCACAATTTATCAGTTGGGTTCTGGGTATCCGTCACATTAACCGGACTTACGACTATATTAATCTAAAAATAAACGATCTGCCCTTTGAGATGGATTTGTTTAAAGAGGCTATGCGTCTGGGATTACCTATGGCCATACAAAATGTACTCTTTTCTGTAGGGGTAATGGTTCTTTATTCCTTAGTAAATAGCTTTGGTAGCGCTTTTATGGCAGGATTCACAGGAGCCAACAAAATTGACGCCTTTGTTTTTATGCCTCTACAAAGCGTCGCCAATGCCATGACCGCTTATACCGGGCAAAATGTAGGAGCAAGATCCATGGATCGGGTGCGCAATGGTCTGCACGCAGGTCTGGTACTGACGATTGTGGTTTCAATGGTGACCGCCGTTATTCTCTATCCATTAGCCGATTATGCCATGCGACTCTTCAACACTGATCCACCCGTAGTCGCCACCGGGGTTGCTTACCTGCACCGAGTTCTTCCCTTCTTCCCGTTGTTGGCTACCCTCTTTGTCTACAATTCAGTACTCAGAGGTATCGGCGTTGTCTTGGTACCAATGATGTCCTCAGTCGTAGGACTGTGGTTAGCGCGTATCCCGTCCGCCTACTGGCTAGCTAACAATTTCGGCAAAGACAATCTCTTTTTCGCTTACGCCATCGGCTGGGTACTAGGTTGTATTATTTCTATCACTTATTTCTATTATGGTAGTTGGGAGCGCAAAGTATTCGATCGCTTTCAAGCCGAGGACAGTAAAAAAGCCTCCGGCTTATCCACCTAGTCGCTACCAATCAAATCGATAGAGACGGTTATCACTTTTTAAACGAGTCGCTCGTGATCACCCCCCGCTTGTGCAGGAACAACACGAAGCATATTTCTGGTTCAAAAGCAGGTCGTGCAATGCGAATCAAGCAGGAGCAAAGATGGCATAAAGGGCTTGAGCTTGAAAAAAATTTAATCGGACGGTTAAAGGTCTAATTGTTAAAGATGGTGAAGTAAGAGAAATGTCAAAACATTAATAAAACAAATGGCCGAAAGGTCAATAGGGCTAGACAACATAAAGGATACAATTATAAACCCTTTGAAAATAAAGGATTCAAAATTAAGATATGGTGGTGAGCCGTCATTTACTGAAATTGGAAAAGAATGCGCCATAGCAGTAAATCCCAAAACTGGTAAAATTATAACAATACATAGAACTCATTATGATGTCGTCAAGAAATTGAAAGGAGAGAGATAATGATGTTAAAATTAACGTCATCTGAAATCACGTTTTTGAAGAACAAAAAGATAGATTTCAAAAAAGACTATGATTACTCTAAGGAAGAAGCTTTTTCTCTCCTTGAACAAGTTTATGAAGTTGAGACAGTATATGCAGACGGTGAAACAAAGGTAGATTTGAGATTGGCATCGATATATGCTGACATAGCAGACAAGATCCAAAGTCAAATACCTGAATAATATGTTTCTATTGACGAGACAGTAACCGCCTCTGGGCGTTTTTTTATATCTGAAATTAAAAAGAGTTGATTTATGGTGTGACCTGAGCATGTCATTAAAAGGCTCTTTTTCCGTGGTTTGATATAGGGGGTGTGGAATGGCTAGAATTGGCAATCAGGCCCCTACAAAGTCAGTAATTATCTCATAGAAGAACAGCAAATCTGATAAAGATGTTGAATAGGATCACCCCCGCTCGTACGGGAACAACCTTGCCCAACCTGCCAGCGCGTGTTTTCCAGCAGGATCACCCCCGCTCGTACGGGAACAACCAAATCCAGAGCTTATTGATAACATCTTGAGGTGGATCACCCCCGCTCGTACGGGAACAACCTTCTTCCTCTGTCAGTCCTTCTTCTTTTAGCTGGATCACCCCCGCTCGTACGGGAACAACTCAGCCCGCTTGTGAGCGGTGGGAAAGAAAAAGGGATCACCCCCGCTCGTGCAGGAACAACTCGATGACCGAACCTCGGACGTCTGTCAGGACTTAGGTGGCCAGGAGTTCGAGCTAAAGGATAGGCAGGTAGGCGTAAATTATCCACCCATGCATCCGAACTGTCGAAGCACGACCATTGCAGTGATCTCTGGCTTTGATATGTCAAAGCTGCAACGCAGAGCACGCGATCCATAGACTGGTAAGACGAATTTGGTGCAGGCAAACATGACTTATCCTGAGTGGAAAAACTCTTTTGTCCGGGATAATAAAAATGCTAGTATGCAGTCATTTGCTGGCTTGGAAGGAAATTTAGGCGATGTATTACACTGGGGATTGTCAGCCTCGGATGGTGAAAATGAAACGATGGATCCATCAAATCCACCAAAACCTATTCCAATAGGGAAAGCTAATTTAGAAATTGAAGGTGCAACTGAAAGAATCATCAATTATCATGAGAATAAGATAATTGATTTGGGCCATGAAGAGGCCATTGTGATCATTGAAAACGGAGAAGTATTTAAGTGTATTGGTGATAAAACACGTGTTTACCCAGAAGTGCTAGGCGAGAAGCTGAAAAATGCTATAATTGCACACAATCACCCTGTTGGTGAGGGGGAGTATCCTTTTAGCACAGCGGATTTGAATTTGTTTTACAATTACGACCTCTTAGAACTTCGGGGCATAGATGAGAAATACGTGTACTCTATAAGAAGGTCAAACCAGAAGACAATCGTACCTAAAGTGCCAGTATTAGAGACTTCTTTTGAAGATAGTCGACACTTAAGTGTCGCATCAGAGGTGAAGGATCGTGGCGGATATTACAGTAGAAAAAAGAGAAAATGAACTCAGAAGTGAGTTTCATGCGATGTTAAGAAAACAAAGTGATGAGGAGAAGGCTTTATATAAAATGTTTTATGCAAAGCATAATGGCCTTATGGGATTAGACGGGCCCCCTGACTACCAAGAAGAAAGAAAAATTTTACTAAATAAACACAGGGAGGAATTTGAAACTTTTAAGCAAAAGGTGATTGATCTAGGATTTGGGGACATGATGCTTTAGTTGATAGTTATTGAAGTTTTTAACTTAAACCGCCTTCTGGCGGTTTTTTTAATGCCCAAAAATTAGAATGTGTTCGGGCATTTCTTATGGAGATGTGACAAGGCTCGACTGAGTGAAAAGCCGAAGTGCATCATTCAGGACGCAGGGGCGGTACCCGCCATCTCCACCAGCTCATACGAGTACCAAAACTAGCAGACACTGCGCCAGTGTGTCGACTCCAAGAGGTGCGACCTCGTAAAAAAGCGTAGAGGGAAAGGGTAAGAGATGAAACGCGAATTTTTGAAAGATCTGGGTCTTGCTGATGACATGATTGACAAGATTATGGATGAAAACGGCAAAGCAATCAATGCGGAAAAAACAAGAACTGATACTGCCGAACAAACTGGGATTACCTCCGCTTGTGCGGGAACAACCTCTATACTTACAAGGTTCTTGCATAATTCCTCCCTATAAAAAAGCGGCCCGAAGGTCGCTCACACAACGGAATACGTTGTCAGACTAAACTAATGTAATTAATCGTTTATATTCTTTCTTAAGCCTTGCCCTAAACTCTGGAAATTCACTTCCAGGCTCAGTTATCTCGCATAACTCTGTAAGATCATCATTCATGATTCTTGCAATTTCGGCATTCTCCGATTCGATTAACTTATAATTATCACACAGAAAAAACTCCAGCCATGTTGCGAACTCATAGTCAGGATTATCGGAGGCCAAATGATCAGCTATTTTATTCAGTAAGTTTAAAGAAAATGAAAACAGT